>JBILEG010000560.1:0-8873 GCA_044352225.1 Pseudomonadales bacterium
TACTTCAAAGAGGACTACACGGGCTACGTGGGCCCGGAACACAAGTTCCTTTACCTCTTCGACGTGGCCACGCGAAAGGCCGAGAGGCTCACCTCGGCCCGGAAGGACGAGAGTCGCCCCTCCTGGTCCCCTGATGGCCGGCAGCTCGCCTTCCTTGGCCGCGAGAGCGCCGATCCGGACCGCGACGGCCGCTTCACGGTGTTCATTGCCGTGCCGCAGCCGGGTGCCGCCCTGCGCAAGCTGGTGGAGTTCCAGGGCGATGGCGGCGATGCCTACTGGATGGTGAAGCCGGAGTGGAGCCCCGACGGCAAGCGCATCGCCTACATCGCGGGCGGCGACCCGAAGCTCATCTACTACGCCACCTTCGGCGCCTGGGTCATCGATGCCGCCGGCGGCACGCCGCGCAAGTTGCTGCCGGATCTGGACCGCAACCTGATGAACCCTGCCTGGACCCCCGACGGCAAGCAGCTGCATCTCCTGCTCGAGGACGATCTCAACCAGCAGCTCGTGAGCGTCGATGTCGACGGCGGCAAGCTCCGCGCCCTCACCGAGGGGCGCCGCGAGGTGCTCGATTTCGATCTCGGCCGCGACGGGCGCAGCGTGGTGCTGCAGTCCACGGTGGATCGCCCCGCGGAGGTGTTCGCGCTGGAGGGCAGCACGCTGCGCCCCCTGTCGCGGCAGAACGATGGGTGGCTGGCCACGCGCGTCCTCGCCACCACCTCGGAAATCCGCGTGAAGAGCCGCGACGGCACCCGCATCAGCGGCTTCATCGTCACGCCGCCCGGCTGGAAGAAAGGCGATGCAGCCCCCGCGATCCTCGAGATCCACGGCGGCCCGGTGTCGCAGTTCGCGAACACCTGGATGGGCGACTGGCAGGCGCTGGCGGCCGCGGGATACGTGGTGATCGCCGCCAACCCCAGAGGAAGCTCGGGGCGCGGGCAGGCGTTCTCGACGGCCATTTACGCCGACTGGGGGAACAAGGACAGCGAGGACGTGCTGGCGGCGGTGGACCATGCGGTGGCCGAGGGCATCGCAGATCCCGCACGCCTCGGGGTGGGTGGCTGGTCCTACGGCGGCATCCTCACCAACCAGGTGATCGCCCGTGACGGCCGCTTCAAGGCCGCCGTGAGCGGGGCGAGCATCAGCAATGCGCTGGCGGGCTACGGCACCGACATGTACATCCGGGAGTACGAGGCCGAGCTCGGCAAGCCCTGGGAGAACCCCGAGGCCTATATGAAGGTCTCCTACCCCTTCCTCAATGCGGGCAAGATCACGACGCCCACCCTCTTCCTCTGCGGGGAGCGTGACTTCAACGTGCCCCTGCTCAACTCCGAGCAGATGTACCAGGCCCTGAAGAGCCGGGGCGTGGATACACGGCTCGTGATCTATCCGGGGCAGTTCCATGGCATCGACATACCCTCATACGTGTTAGACCTTATGCGGCGTTATCTGGACTGGTACGGGCGCTTCATTCCGGTTTCTGCGCCGGCAAACGATTGATTTGAAAGAGCTGGCTCGGGAGGACGGGTAATCCTCGGGGGCTCCGGCCCCGCGCTGTGTGACGCAGATCACAGTCCGGGCTGCACGCCGGGCTAAGGTTTCGCCCGTATCGGCCGTTACAATGTCGATGGCTAAGTCCATCCAATACGGTATCTGCGGGGTTGCAGTCGCGACGCCGTGCCTTTGAGTTCGTCAGGGAGAGCACCATGAGCAGCTTCATCACCGGCCTCGGCACGGCAGACATCGCGGCCCTGACGACCACGCAGATAGCGGGGCTCACCACCGAGGACATCGCCGCCTTTTCTGTGACCCAGATAGGCGCGCTCACCACGGCGCAGATGCCGGCATTTACCACCGCCAGCATCGCTGCCTTCTCGACCGCGCAGGTCCCTGCGTTCACCACGGCGCAGGTCGTGGCTCTGACGAGCTCCCAGGTGGCCGCCATCGAGACGGCCGATCTGGCGAAAATGACGGTTGCCCAGATCGCCGCGATCGCCACCGACGACATTTCCGCCCTGACGACCGCGCAAATGGTCGCCCTCACCACGGCGCAGGCCGCGGCCCTCACCTCGAGCCAGGTGGCCAATCTCACGACCACCCAGGTCGCCGCCCTCGAAACGGCCGATGTCGCCACGCTGAGCACCACGGCGCTCGATGGCCTGACGACCGCCCAGGTGGTCGCCCTGACCACTGGCCAGGCTGCGGCCCTGACCTCTGCCCAGGTGGGCAGCCTCTCGACGGCCCAGATCGTCGCGCTCGAGGCGGCTGACGTCGCCGCCCTGAACACGCTCGCCGTGACCGGTCTGGGCACGGCCCAGATCGCAGCCCTCACCACCGCCCAGGCGGCCGCGCTCACCTCGGCTCAAATCGCCAAGCTGAGCACCGCCCAGATCGCGGCCATCGAGACGGCAGACCTCGCGAGCCTCACGACGACGGCCATCCAGGGGCTCACCACGGCCCAGGTGCCGGCGCTGACCACGGCGCAGGTTTCCAATCTCACCACCGCCCAGATCGCCGCGCTCACCACCGCGCAGGTGGCGGCCATTGCCTCGGATGACATTTCTGCGCTGGGCACGTCGCAGATCGTGGCGCTGGGCACGGCCCAGGCGGCTGCGCTCAGCTCCGCGCAGATAGCCCGTCTGAGCACGGCGCAAGTCGCCGCGATGGAAACCGCCGACGTGGCCGCGATCTCGTCCTCGTCCATAGCAGGGCTGGGAACTGCGCAGGTTGCCGCGCTCACCACCGCCCAGGCGGCCGCGCTCACCTCCGCCCAGATGACCGCGTTCAGTGCCGCGCAGCTCGTCGCCCTCGAGACGGCCGATCTTGCCGCGATCAGCACCTCTGCCATCAAGGGCATCACCGCGGGCGGCATGCCGTCCCTGTCCACCGCGCAGGTCGCCGCGCTGACGACCGCGCAGGTTGCCGCGCTGTCCACCGCGCAGGTCGCCGCCATCGCAACTGACGATCTGCAGGCCATGTCCACCGCTCAGATCGTGGCGCTCACCACGGCGCAGGCCGGTGCGCTCACCTCCACCCAGGCGGCCAAACTGACCACCGCCCAGCTGGCAGCCATGGAAACGGCCGACGTCGCCAAGCTGAGCAGCAGCGCCATCGCCGCGCTCACCACGGGCCAGATCGTTGCCCTGACCACGGCGCAGGCCGCCGCCCTGACGACGGACCAGATCAACAAGCTGACCACCGCCCAGATCGTGGCGCTGGAAACCGCCGATCTGGTGGCCCTTGGCACCGCCCAGATTGCCGCCCTCACCTCCACCCAGGTGAGCGCCCTCAGCTCGGGGCAGGTGGCCGCCATGAGCACGGCGCAGATCGCCGCCATCGAGAGCGCCGACATCGGCAGCATGAGCACCTCGGCGATCAAGGGGCTCACCACGGCCCAGGTCGTTGCACTCGGCACCGCGCAGGCCTCCGCACTGAATGCCAGCCAGATTGCCGCGCTCGGCACGGCGCAGATCGCTGCACTCGAGACCGCCGATCTGGCAGCGCTCTCGACTGCTGCTGTCACCGGGCTCACCACGGCGCAGATCCCCGCCCTCAGCACCGCTCAGGCGGCGGCATTGACCACCGCGCAGATCGCCAAACTGAGCGGCATCCAGATCGCCGCCATTGCCACCGATGACCTGCAGGCTATGGGCACGGCCCAGATCGTGGCGCTCGGCACCGCCCAGGTGACGGCCCTGACCTCGGCGCAGCTCGCCGCACTTACCACGGCACAACTCGCCGCGATGGAGACGGCCGATGTCGCGGCACTTTCGACTGCGGCGCTTGCGGGGCTGTCCACGGCCCAGATCGTGGCGCTGACGACCGCCCAGGCGGCAGCCCTGACCTCGGGGCAGGTGTCCAAGCTGAGCACCACCCAGCTTGCGGCCATGCAGACCGCGGACCTTGCCGCGCTCTCGACCGCTGCGGTGGCGGGCCTCACGACGGCCCAGATTCCTGCCCTCACGACCGGCCAGGTCGCGGCGTTGACCACTGCCCAGATTCAGGTCCTGTCGGTCGCGGCGGTGGCAGCCATTGCCACCGACGACATCCAGGCCCTGTCGACGGCACAGGTGGCTGCCCTCACCACCGCGCAGGCGGGCGCGCTCACCTCCGCGCAGCTCGCCGCCATGAGCACGGCACAGGCTGCTGCCATCGAGGCGGTCGATATCGCCCGTATCACGCCTGCCGCCCTCGCGGGTCTGGGTACCGCCCAGATCGCGGCGTTGGGCACGGCCCAGGCTGCTGCTCTGGTCTCGGCCCAGATCGCCGGAATGGGTACTGCCCAGATCGCCGCCTTCGAGGCGGGTGACCTCGCCAAGTTCACGACCTCGGCCCTGCAGGGGCTCACGACCGCGCAGGTCGTTGCCCTCACGACCGCCCAGGTTGCCGGACTCACGACGGCGCAGGTCGCGGCGCTCACAGTTGCCCAGATCAGGGCGCTCGCCACCGATGACCTCCAGGCCCTGACGACCGCGCAGGTCGTTGCTCTCGGTACGGCTCAGGCTGCGGCCCTCACCTCCGGCCAGCTGAACAAGCTGACTACGGCGCAGTTGGCGGCACTGGAAACCGCCGATGTGGCGGCACTCGCTGCCACCTCACTGCCGGGCTTCAGCACCGATCAGATCGTGGCGCTCAGCACCGCGCAGGCGGCTGCGCTCACCTCCGGGCAGGTGGCCTCGCTCACCACTGCACAGGTTGCGGCTATCGAGACCGCAGATCTCGCGGTAATCCCGACCGCCTCCATCGCCAAGCTCACGACCGCGCAGATCGCGGCGCTCGGTTCCGCCCAGATCGCTGCGCTCACCACTGCACAGATCGCTGCGCTGACCAGCGCGCAGGTTGCCGCCATCGGCACCGATGACATCCCGGGGCTCGGCACCGCCCAGATCGTGGCACTCAGCACGGGCCAGGCCGCCGCGCTCAGCCTGAACCAGCTCGCAAACATGAGCACGGCGCAAATCGCTGCCATCGAGACCGCGGATTTCGCGAGCATTTCAGGGCCCGCACTCTCTGGCCTCAGCACGGCCCAGATCGTTGCCCTCGGCACCGCGCAGGCAGCCGCCATGACCTCGGGGCAACTGGCCGCGCTCACCACCGCCCAGATCGCGGCCATGGAAACCGCCGATCTGGTGCGTTTGTCCACCGCTGCGCTGCAGGGTCTGACCAACGCGCAGATCGTTGCCCTCAGCACGGCGCAGACGGCCGCACTGGGCACCGCCCAGATCGCTGCGCTGAAGCCCGCGCAGATCGCCGCGTTCGCTACCGACGACATCCAGGCGCTCACCACCGCACAGGTGGTCGCGTTGAATACCGCGCAGGCGGCCGCGCTCACCTCGACGCAGCTCGCCAAGCTCGGCACGGCCCAGATCGTGGCCATCGAGACGGCCGATTTCGCCAAGCTCTCGCCCGATGCCCTGACCGGCTTCACCACGGCCCAACTGGCCGCGATCACCACGGGGCAGGCTGCTGCCATGGGGTCGGCGCAGCTCGCCAGGCTCAGCACCACCCAGCTGGCGGCCATGGAAACCGCCGATGTGGCCAGCCTGTCCACCGCCGCCATTCCCGGTCTCACGACGGGCCAGATCGTTGCCCTGACCACCGCCCAGGTGGCGGCGCTGACCACCGACCAGATCCCGGCGCTCTCCACCGCGCAACTGTCGAAGATCGAGACGGCGGATATGGCCGCGCTTACGGCGCCGCAGGTAGCCGCGCTCACGAACACTCAACTCGCCGCGCTCAGCACGGCGCAGATTGCCGCGCTGACGACGCCGCTCTCGGCCACGCAGCAGTCCATCCGCGACACCATGCTGCTCACCAACGCGCAGATCGCCGCGCTCACCACCGCGCAAGTGGCCGCGCTCACGACCACCCAGGCCTCGGCGCTCCTGCCGACGCAGGTGGCCGCCTTCTCCACGGCCCAGATCCACGCCCTCGAGACCCAGGACCTCGCAGCCCTGTCCACCGCTGCCGTCGTGGGACTCACCACGGCGCAGGTCGCCGCCCTCTCGACCGACCAGATTTCTGCACTGACCACCGCTCAGGTCGTGCAGCTCGAAACCGCCGACATCGTGGCGCTCAGCTCCACGCAGGTGGGTGCGCTCACGACCGGCCAGATTGCCGCGCTCACAACGGCGCAGGTATCGAAACTGGCCACCGACGACATGCGCGCTCTCGGCACCGCCCAGATCGTGGCGCTCAGCACCGCGCAGGCGGCCTCCCTGACCTCCGCACAGGTCGCGGCACTCGGCACCGCGCAGATTGCAGCCATGCAGACGGCGGACTTCGCCAGCCTGTCGACCTCGGCCGTCACCGGCCTCACCAACACACAGCTGAAAGCCATGACCACCGCGCAGGCGGCGGCCATGACCACGGCGCAGGTGAGCAAACTGAGCGGCGTCCAGATCCAGGGCCTGGACAACGACGACCTCGCCAGTCTCACGACGGCGGCGATCGCCGCGCTCACCACCGCGCAGGTGGCGGCGCTCACGACCAAGCAGATGCCTGCGCTCACCACCGCACAGGTGGCCGCGCTCACCACGGCGCAGGTCGCCGCCATCCAGACGGTCGACCTCGCCCGCCTCACCACTGCACAGATTGCGGCACTCGGCACCGCGCAGACGGCGGCCCTCACGACCGCGCAGATTCCCGCGCTCACGCTCACCCAGATCGCAGCACTCGAGACGCAGGACCTCGCCAGCCTTTCGACCGCCGGCATCGCGTCTCTCAGCACCGCGCAGGTGGCAACGCTCGGCACGGCCCAGATCGCCGCGCTCACCACCGCACAGGTGGGCAAGATCGAGACCGCCGACCTTGCCGTTCTCAGCGCCGAACAGTTGCAGGCGCTCACCACGGCGCAGGCCGCTGCGCTTGCGAGCGAGCAGGTGGTTGCGCTCAGCACTGACCAGATCGCCAGCCTCGAGACGGCCGATTTGGCTGCGCTGCGCACGGCCGTGATCTCGAAACTGACGACCGCGCAGATCGCGGCGCTCACCACCGAGCAGGCTGCTGCGCTCACCTCCGCGCAGGTCGCGGCGCTCACGACTGCGCAGATCGCAGCCCTCCAGGGCGAGGATCTCGCGAGCCTGTCCACCACCGCCATTGCGGGCATGGGCACGGCGCAGATCCAGGCGCTCACCACCGGCCAGATTCCCTCGCTGGGCACCGAGCAGATCGCAGCCCTCACCACGGCCCAGATCGCTGCGATCCAGACGCAAGACCTCACCAAGCTCACGCTCGATCAGATCGAGGCCCTCAGCACCGCCCAGGTGAGCAAGCTCACCTCCGCGCAGATCCCCGTGCTCACGACCGCACAGATCACGGCGCTCGAGACGGCCGATATCGCCGCGCTCACCACGCAGCAGCTCGTGGCGCTCACGACCGCGCAGGTGGCCGCACTTGATGTCGAGGACATCCCGGCCCTGCCGACCGCGAAGCTCGTGGTCATGGAAACCGCGGATATCGCGGCGCTCACCACGGCCCAGATCGATGCCCTGACGACGGCGCAAGCCGTGGCACTCACCAGCGCCCAGCTCGCGGCGCTCTCGACGGCGCAGGTTGCCGCGCTCGACACGCAGAACGTCGCAGCGCTCCCCACGGCCAGCATCGCCAAACTGTCTACCGCACAGGTGGCCGCGCTTACCACCGACCAGATCGTCGCGCTCTCGAGCACGCAGATCGCTGCCCTGTCCACCGCGCAGGCCACCGCACTCAGCAGCGCCCAGATCGCGGCCATCGAGCTTGCGGATCTGGGTGCACTCTCCACGGCTACCATCGCCACGTTCGGCACCGCGCAGATCGCCGCGCTGACGACGGAGCAGGTCGAAGCCCTGTCTGGCGTCCAGTTCGCCGCCATGACCAGCGCCCAGATCGCGGCGCTCACGACCGCGCAGGTGGCCGCCATCGAGACGGCCGACCTCGTTGCCATCCCGAGCACGATGATCCCGAACCTGACCACGGCGCAGGTCGCGGCACTCACGACGGGCCAGGTCGTCGCGCTCACCGAGGAGCAGATCGCGTCCCTCGAGACCGCCGATGTCGCTGCGCTCACGACCGAGCAGGTCGCGGCGCTTGGCGCATTGCAGGTGGAGGCCTTCGGTGCAGCCCAGTTCGCCGCGCTCGGTACGGCGCAGTTGGCGGCCCTCTCGACGGCGAGTATTGCGGCGTTGACCACCACTGTCGTCGCCAATATGAGCACGGCGCAGGTTGCTGCCCTCACCACGGCGCAAGTCGCTGCCCTCTCTGCCGATCAGGCAGCCGTGATATCGGCCGCGCAGATCGCCGCCATGTCCACAGCGCAGGTGGCGAGCATCGAGACCGCAGATCTCGAGTCGCTGTCGACGGCTGCCATTGCCGCGCTCACCACGGCGCAGGCGGCAGCCCTCACCTCTACCCAGATCGCTGCGTTGACCCCGACCCAGATCGCCGCCCTCGAGACGGCTGACCTCGCGGCCATGGGCACCACCCAGATCGCTGCCTTCACGACCGACCAGATGCCTGCCCTCGGCTCCGCGCAGGTGGCGGCACTGTCCACCGCCCAGATCGTGGCCATCGAGACGACGGATCTGGCCAGTCTCACGACCACCGTGATCGCCAATCTCGGCACCGCGAGCGTTGCCGCGCTCACCACGGGGCAGGTCTCGGCGCTGACGGCCGAGCAGGTGGCCGTGCTCACCACCGCCAGCATCGACGCCATGAGCACGGCGCAGGTGCGCGTCATCGAGTCCGGCGACTTCGCGGGCCTTTCCACTGCGGCCATCCAGGCACTCGATACCGCGCAGGTCGCGGCGCTCACCAACAACCAGGTGCGTGCGCTCACCACCACGCAGGCCGCCGCGCTCACCTCGGCGCAGGTCGGCGCGCTCAGCACGGCGCAG
>JBILEG010000276.1:0-5067 GCA_044352225.1 Pseudomonadales bacterium
CTGAGGCATCCCGCGCGCGACGCCACGCGTTCAGGTAATCGACGATGTCCTGCGTGCTGGCACCCATCGTGAAAATGCGCGCCACGCCGGCCTCGTGCAGCGCCGCCTGATCTTCCTCGGGCACCACGCCACCCACGATCAGCAGCTTGTCACCGGCGCCCTGCTCGCGCAGCAGCCGCGCGAGTTCGGGAATGTGGCGCATGTGCGCGGCAGACAGCGAGGACACGCCCACCACGTCGACGTCTTCCTGCACGGCCGTGGCCGCGACGGTGGCAGCACTCTGCTTCAAGCCCGTGAAGATCACCTCCATGCCCGCATCCCGCAGCGCATGCGCGATCACGGTGACGCCCACGGTGTGTGTGTCGAGCCCGAGCTTGGCGAGCAGTACGCGAAGAGGCGGTGCCATGCGATGTGTCTCCGTCGTGTATGGGCGGCGCGAGAGTGGCAGATGAGGCGCGAGTCTGCCTCATGTGCCCGAGTGAGGCCACCGATCATGCACAGGCTCTAAGCCGATCAGCGAGCAGCAAGGCCGCACACCCTTCTGGCCGGAACCCGGAAAGAGACGCTGCTAGACTCCGACCCGAGCACCCTCACCCAGAACCCCCGCACCGGAGAGACGCGAGATGCCCTTCCTGCGCTACGAGCAGAGCGGACACATCGTCACGCTGACCATGGACCAGCCCGCATCGAGGAACGCCCTGACGGGCAACACCGCCGTCGCGGAATTTGTCGACGCGGCCCGACGTATCGCCACAGACCACAGCGTGCGCGTGGTGATCATCACCGGTGAAGGACCGGTGTTTTCCTCTGGCGGCAACGTGAAGGACATGCAGCGCTTCTTCGGCGAGGAGGCCACACCGGTGGCGATTGCCGAGGAATACCGGCAGGGGATTCAGCAACTCGCGCTGGCGGTCTACGGCCTCGCGGTACCGGCCATTGCGGCGGTGAACGGCCCGGCCATCGGCGCAGGATGCGATCTCAGCTGCATGTGCGACATCCGCATCGCAGCCGACACCGCCACGTTTGCCGAGAGCTTCATCAAGGTCGGCCTCATTCCTGGCGACGGCGGCGCGTGGCTGCTGCCACGCACGGTGGGGCGCTCACGCGCAGCGGAAATGGCTTTCACGGGCGAGGCCATCAGCGCGCAGGAAGCGCTGGCCTGCGGGCTGGTCTCGCGGGTCGTGCCCAAAGAGCAGTTGCTGGCCACAGCAAACGAGCTCGCGGCGCGCATCGCCGCAAACCCGGGCCCCACATTGCGGCTCACCAAGAAGCTGCAGCGCGAGGCCGAGCATCTGCGACTCGACTCCCTGCTCGAACTCTCCGCCGGCTACCAGGCCCTCGCGCACAAGACCCCGGAACACCGCGAGGCGGTGATGGCCTTCATCGAAAAACGCAAACCCGTATTCGACTAGCTAGGAGGGGGCCATGCCCCCGACCGCACATGTAGGAGGGGGCCATGCCCCCGACTGCGCCGCTGTCGCGGGCATGGCCCGCTCCTACGCGGTGGCGTCGTACTTGATGCGCAGGTTGCGCTTGAGGATCTTGCCACTCGGATTGCGGGGCAGCGTCTCCGCAAAGATCACCCGCTTCGGGCATTTGAAATGCGCCAACTCGGTACGGCAGTGCGCGATCACAGCGGCCTCGTCGAGCTCCATGCCCGCCTTCACCACCACCACAGCCGTCACCGCCTCCACCCAACGCGGATCACTCAGCGCGACAACGGCCACCTCGGAGACTGCAGCCAGGCGATAGATGCACTCCTCCACCTCGCGGCTCGCCACGTTCTCGCCGCCGGTCTTGATCATGTCCTTCTTACGATCGACGACGGTGATGTAACCCTCCTCGTCCATCACGCCCAGGTCACCCGAATGGAACCAGCCGCCCGCAAAGGCTTCCTCGGTTTTCTTCGGGTCGTTCAGGTAACCGAGCAGCAGTTGCGGCGAGCGGTGCACGATCTCTCCCACCGTGCCGCGCGGCACTTCCACGCAATCGTCGTCCGCGATCATCGTCTCGACGTTCAGCACAGGGCGCCCCGCGGAGCCGGCCTTGCGGATCTGGTCCTCGGGGCCCAGCACGGTGGCGGTGGGTGCGATCTCGGTCTGGCCGTAGATGTTCCAGAACCGCGCCGACGGCAGGCGCTGCTGCATTTCCTGCAGGATGGCCACGGGCATGATCGAGGCGCCGTAGTAGCACTTGCGCAGACTCGAGAGATCGTGGCTGTTGAAGGCCGGCGAACGCAGCAGGGAAATCCATACCGTGGGCGGCGCGAAGAATGACGTGATGCGCCGCGACTCGATCAGGCCCAGCACCACCTCGGGCACGGGCGCGGGGATGATCACGTTCTGCGCGCCGTTGTAAAGCATGGGCCCGAAGAAGGTATCGAGCTGCGCGCAATGGAAGAGCGGCATGGCGTGCAGCATGGTGTCGTCGGCCGAATACTCCGCCGCCACCATCACGCTCACGTACTGCTGTATCACGGACTCGTGCGAGAGCATCGCGCCCTTGGGCAAAGACTCGGTGCCGCTGGTGTAGAGGATCTGCGCGAGCATGCCGGCATCCAGCGCGGGCTCTTGCCAACGCGCGCCCTCGGGCGGGATGCACAACTCGTCGAAGGACATCATTCCCGGCTCGGGCGTGCCCGTCGCAGCCGGCAGCCACACGAAGCGCTCCACCTGCGTGTCCTGGGCGCTGGCCTCGCGGCCCACCGACGCGTGTTCGCTGTCGGTGCAAAGCATCCGCGCGCCGGAGTGACGCAGGATGTAGGCAATCTCCGCGGCATTCAGCATGAAGTTCACCGGCACCAGCACCGCGCCGGCACGCGCCAGCGCAAAACGCATCGCGATGAAGGCATGCGAGTTGCGTGAGAGCATCGCCACGCGGTCGCCCGGGGATACGCCACGCGCCTGCAGGGAGAGCGCGATGCGGTCGACCAGGGCATCCAGCTCGGCGTAGCTCCAGCGCACGTCGCCGAACTCGAGCGCCATGCGATCGGGAGAACGCCGCGCGCTGCGGCGCAGCAGATCCGCGAGGGTCTGGCGTCTGGCCTGCTCGATGCTCATCACGGACTCCCCAGACGATCCCACAAGATTTATGGTGTGCACGCGCCGTGGCCTGATCACCTGGGCGTTGCCGACGAAGGCGCGGATCATAACCAGACCCGGAGGAGCTCAACCATGCCCCCACTGCACGGCGCGATGCAGCGCGATTTTCTCGGCAACACCGCCACCACCGTGATCGACATAGACGCGCACTTCGAGCCTGGCAACGACTGGCTGCTGCCCTACCCCGACCTTGCGCGCCGGCTGCCCGCTCTCGATCCGGGATTGATCGCGGTCGACTCCATCGTCGGGGACCTGCTGCGCGATGTCCCCATGCCGAAGCGCCCGCCGTTTTCCGATCTGCTGCCACCGGGCCTCGCCATGCTCTACGGGCAGGAGAAGGCGGGAGAGGCCACACGCCGCGCGGAATTCGAAGGCAAGAACCAGTTCCAGGTCGCGAACGCACAGGCCCGATTGAAGTGGATGGACGAGCAGGGCATCCACCAGCAGCACGTGATCTGCCTTTCCGGCATCGCCTACGGGCTGCAGGTGTCGGACCTTGGTCTTCGGCAAGAGACCATCCAGGCCGCCAACAGCTGGCTCGCCGCTACCTGCGCCGCGGGCAACGGCAGGCTGTGCCCGGTGACGGCGCTCGAGTACACGGATATCGACTGGGCCGTGGCGGAATTGCGGCGCATGCGCAGGCTGGGCTCGCGTTTCGTGCTGATACCCGCCTACCCTGTGAACGGCGTGCCGCCCGCGCACCCGAGCTGGGACGTTTTCTGGGACGCAGTGGTCGACTGCGGCATGGTGGCGATGCTGCACACCGGCTTCGAGCACATGCGCTTCGATCCCGGCTGGGCAAACATGGGCGCTGATGTGACCACCCTGCGCATGGTCGGCAGCGGGCAGCGGCAGGTGGCACCCAACACGCTCTTGAACGCGCTCTGCTACAGCGGCGTCTTCGAGCGCTTTCCGCGGCTCACCGTGGTGCTTGCCGAGGTGGGCACCGGCTGGCTGCCCTTCCTCTACCGCGAGATCGACGATCGCATCGCACCTACCGCGGAACTCTTCCTCGGCAAATACACGTTGCCGATGAAGCCCAGCGAATACCTCGCGCGGAACATCAAAGCCACGCCGCTTTCGGGCGGCAACGACACGCCGCTCGAACGGATCATGGAAGACCTGCCGCCCGGGATGCTCGTGTTCTCCAGCGATTTCCCGCATTTCGAGGGCTTCACGCAACCGGCGACATACTTCGCGGGTGCGCTGTCGGGGCTCGATGGTGCACAGCGCAGCGCCTTCGCCGGCGGCACGATCGCGGAGGTCTTCTCAGGGATGGGGCAGCCGCTCGTCTGAGCGGCTGAGCGGCTGAGCGGCTGAGCGGCTGAGCGGCTGAGCCTGGATCAGAGCAGCCGCAGGGTCTCGGTAGCGTAGCGCGAATCGTTGTATTCCTTCGCGCAGCAGATGCGGCCATCGCGGAACAGGAACAGGAAGTGGTAGGTGTTGTTGTAGACGCGGCCGTCGTTCAGCTGGAAATGCGACTCGGCCTCGATGGCGACGCGATCACCCTCGGCGGTGATGCCCTTCACCTCCATGCGGCCGCCACCTTTGTGCAGGCCGGCGAAGGCGTCCATCAGCGCACTGAACTCTGCACGCGTCATGTTGCCCTGCCCAGGCACCCACCAGTACACGTCTTCGGTGACGAGTTCGTTGTCGATGACGCCCTGGGAGATGCGATCGAGCATGCGCAGTGCGATGCGGCGGTTTTGTTCGGTGTCGGTCATCGCAGTGTCCATTGAGCGCGTGTGTTAATGACTCAGAGCTTACTCCCGCACGGGCGTGCCGTGCGCGCGACCCAGCGGTGGTGCCTGCCGCAACGCTCTTGTCGCGGGCATGGCCCGCTCCTACGACAACACCGCACCGCACGCCACCCCAATGCAGGGGCGGGCCATGCCCGCGACCCGACCACCGCAGCACCGCACGCCGCCCCCATGCAGGGGCGGGCCATGCCCGCGACCCGACCACC
>JBILEG010000277.1:0-5063 GCA_044352225.1 Pseudomonadales bacterium
GTCACGCTGGTCGCAGGCATCTAGCCGGCGAAAAACCGGCCTGAAGCCCCGGAAGCTCCGCCCGATCGCGGCCCACTCCCCGGCAGATGCGTCGGGGGCCGGTTCGTCACTTTCCCCGGCAAGGCCCTGCAGCAATTCGAAGGCGTCCGCGACGATCCCCGGCACCCGCGGGTCATGTCGCAATGCTCCGGCCTCGAAGGCGCTGTGTCGCAGGTCGAAGGACACCATGCTGTTGGCGTACTCCGCCACGCCGGCGCGTACCTCGCCATCGAACGGCATGCGCAGCGCGCGTGCGACCCGCTCCAGTTCACGAGCGGGTGCATGCAGAAGGCGATCGTAATCAACCACGACGCGCGTCGCTCCCGCGGAGTCGTCCATCGCAGCGAGCATGTGCCCCATCCACAAAAGGTGGGACTTTTCGGCTGCAAAACCATCCCTTGCAGCGAGAGATCGAGCCACGCTCAGCGGGTTTCTCAGGGCGATCACATAGCTCGCAACCGCGCCGGCCCGTTCGATCAGCGGTTGCCAGAAAGGCAGCAGGCGCGAGGCGCGCGGATCCTTGACCGCCCAGACGCGGTGCTCGTCCAGGCGCTGCTTCAGGAGCTCCAGCGCCTCGTCGGCAAGGCGGCCAAGTTCCGGCTGTTTCCATTCGTCCGGCGCGATGGGTTCGATGCTGTCCCAGGTCCTGCCGAGGGCAAGGAGCACGCGATCGTCAGTGGAGACAACGTCGAGATCCTCCCAGAAGCCCTTGGCGTTCTGGTCCGGCACGGCTTGCATCAGTCGCTCGCCAAATCCGGCGCCCAGAGCGGCAACCCCGCCGGCGAGGGCGCTGGTGCCGCTCCGATGCATGCCGAGGATCAAGATCACTCGTCGTCCGGGATCCCCCGATTCTGGGCGCATTGCGAGTCACTTGATAAAGCGCAGCGGAAAACGGTACCAGTTCGGGCGCCTCTGTGCGAGGACGGACAGGGCCGGCCCGGCAAAAGGGCTGGATCAAAGGCTTGGCAACCCACCCCCGATCTGCCTAGTATCCGTCCATCCACTGCCGGTAAGTTCCCCGCAGCCGACATGACCTGCGCAAGCCCCACTCTTCTGCACGCCACCCGCCTTTCGGCGGCACCGTGCCTGCTGCCCGAGCTGCTCCTGCTGCCCTGAGGGGCACATACACGCTTTCACCCACAATCCGCTTTCCTCCCCAACACCCGAAGCGGGACAATTGCGCCCGCGAACTCCCGAGGATGTCCCATGAGCAAGGACCGGTTGATCATTTTCGATACCACGTTGCGCGACGGCGAGCAGAGCCCCGGCGCCTCCATGACGAAGGAAGAGAAGCTGCGTATTGCACGCCAGCTCGAGCGCCTGAACGTCGATGTCATCGAGGCCGGTTTCGCCATCGCAAGCCCCGGTGACTTCGAGGCCGTCAAGGCGGTCGCCGACACCATCCGCGGCTGCAGCGTGGCCAGCCTCGCACGCGCCGCCTACAAGGACATCGAGCAGGCCGCTGCCGCGCTGAAGGGCGCTGCGCGCCCGCGCATCCACACCTTCATCGCGACCTCTCCCATCCACATGCAGTACAAGCTGCAGATGAGCCCCGACCAGGTGCTGGACCAGGCGGTGCGCTCGGTGCGACAGGCATGCTCGCATGTCGAGGACGTGGAGTTCTCCTGCGAGGACGCGAGCCGTTCGGACTTCGACTTCCTGTGCCGCATCGTCGAGGCCGTGATCGCCGCCGGTGCACGCACCATCAACCTTCCCGACACCGTGGGTTACGGGGAGCCCGGCGAGTATGGCTCGCGCGTATCGCGCCTGATGAACACGGTGCCCAACGCCGACAAGGCGATCTTCTCGGTGCACTGCCACAACGATCTGGGCCTTGCCGTTGCCAATTCCCTGTCCGCCGTGTTGCACGGCGCCCGCCAGGTCGAATGCACCATCAACGGTCTGGGCGAGCGTGCGGGTAACGCCTCTCTCGAAGAAATCGTCATGGCGATCCGCACGAGAGCAGACATCTTCCCCGTCGAGACGCGCATCGTCACCGAGGAAATCGTACCTGCCTCGCGTCTGGTCTCGGGCATCACGGGTTTTCCGGTGCAGCCGAACAAGGCCATCGTCGGCGCCAACGCCTTCGCGCACGAGGCCGGCATCCACCAGGACGGCATCCTCAAGCACCGCGAGACCTACGAGATCATGCGCGCGCAGGACGTGGGTTGGAGCAACAACCGCCTCGTGCTGGGCAAGCATTCCGGTCGCGCCGCGGTGAAGGCGCGCTTCGAGGAACTCGGCGTGCGCTTCGAATCGCCAGAGGAGATGGAGTCCGCGTTCCAGCGCTTCAAGGAACTCGCCGACAAGAAGCACGAGATCTTCGACGAAGACCTGCAGTCGATCGCCGGCAACGTTTCTTCGGGTGCGGCGGAAGAGCGTTTCCGTCTCGTGGCGCTCGAAGCCATCTCCCACACCGGCGAAAAGCCGCGTGCCACCGTGGTGCTGAGCGTGGACGGCCACGAGAAGAGCAGTTTCTCGGAGGGCGACGGCCCCGTGGATGCGGTGTTCCGCGCTATCGAACAAGAGGCGGCTAGCGGCGCGAAGCTGCTGCTCTTCTCGATCAACGCGATCACCACGGGTACGGACTCGCAGGCCGAGGTGATGGTGCGTCTCGAACGCGACGGTCGCATCGTGAACGGCGCGGGCGCCGACACCGACATCATCGTGGCCTCGGCCAAGTCCTATCTGGATGCGCTGAACACGCTGGGTGCGGCTCCGCGCGAGCACCCGCAGATCAGCGGCATCTGAACCGTGGGTACGGTGATGGACGAGGCTCTGCGCCGCGCCTATCTCGCTGCGATGGACATCCCCGTGTGGATTCCGCGCAGCGAGCCGGATCCGTTTGCCGAGACCGTGCCCTTGCGGCCGGCGCAGCAGTTGCTGCGCAGTGAGCAGGCGCCGCCTGTGTCTGCGCCTGCGCCTGCGCAGGACGGGCCTCTGCAGGCTGCGCGCCCGGGACGCGGACAAGCGATGCTGGGAGAGAAGCCCGCAGAAGCTCCCCGGCGTGCGGTCCAGCCTGCAGCGTCTGCCACTGCCGATCGCCTCTCGTTCAGCTTCGGCTTCGTCCGTTATGGGAGCACCCTGCTCATCGATGAAGGGTCTCTCGTGCAGCGCGGGGAAGACCTTGCGCGTGCGATCTGTTTCGCGGTGGAGCGCACCAAATGTCCCGTCGAATCGCAGGATTTCAGCTGGCCACCGCGCGGCGCGCCTTTCGTTGCGGCGGAGGCGCGTGACGCCATGCTGGCGCGGATCGACAAGTTCGGCGGCGACACGCTCGCGCGCGTGCTGCTGCTCGGCGAGGCTCCCGCATCGGTGCTGATGGGCTGGGATGCCGCGCAGTGGGCGGGGCGCACGGTGGGTTCGCATCACATTGAGGGAATTGGCTGCGCGGCTGTCCTCCTGCCCGGGCTTGTTGCCATGCTCTCCAACCCCGATGCCAAGCGTGTTGCCTGGCAGCATCTGCGCGCCGCCGGGCCTGGCAATGCCTGAGGCGCTGTTTCCCGCGCGCCAGGACGATGCCGCAAAGCTCGCCGCGATCGACGCCGAGACCAATCCCTCGCCCTGGAGTGCGGATGCCTTCCGCGAGTCCCTGGCCCGATCGCGCGGCTTCACGGTGCGCGATGAGGCCGGCGTGGTGCTCGGCTTTGTGGTGTACACCGCGGTTGCAGGTGCCTGCGAGATCCTCGAACTTGCCGTGACGGTACGCGCGCGCCAGCGGGGTCTGGGACGCAAACTCCTCGATGCGGCCATCGAGGATGCCGTGGGCGAAGGCGCCCGACGTTGCATCCTCGAGGTGCGCGAGTCCAACACGGCCGCGCGTGCGCTCTATGCGAGCGCGGGTTTTCTGGTCGACGGCCGCCGCAAGGCCTATTACCGTACCCCCGAGGGGCGCGAGGACGCGCTCCTCATGTCCTGTGACCTCTAGCCACGCGGAGAAGCCATGGCCGTCCACGAGATCGACTGGTGCACGCTGGAACTGCCCGATGAGTGGGAGTTCTCGCAAGACGAGGACGACGTGATCGTCATCGAGGACGAGGACGGCGTGAGCTGCATCGAGGTCTTTCCGCCGGTCATCGTGGAAGAAGGCGAGGTCACGGACGCCGACATCGCGGAGTTCACCGCCGAACTGCGCGAGGCAGGGCTGCGTGGCACACGTGCCAGGGTCGGCGCCTGGCAGGGCGAGCTCTTCGAGCATGACGACGAGGAGTACCACTGGCGCGAGTGGTTCCTGCGCCAGGGCAATTGCTTCGTCCAGGTGGCCTGCCACTGCCTGCTGGAACATGCCGGCATGGACGATGCTGCCGTCCTGGAGATCCTCGCCACGCTGGAGCCGCGCGAGGCCTGAGCCTGTTGGCCGCGCGACAGGGCGCTCAGTCCCCGGCAGCCGCCGCTGCGATGATTTTCTTCCGCCCCGGATGTTCGCAGAGATCGCTGATCACGCAGGTGGCGCACGCCGGGCTGCGCGCCTTGCACACATAGCGTCCGTGCAGGATCAGCCAGTGGTGCGCGTCGCGCAGATATTCTGGTGGCGTGAGCTTGAGCAGGCGCTCCTCCACTTGCCGTACGGTCTTTCCCGGCGCAAGCCTGATGCGGTTCGCCAGGCGGAAGATATGCGTATCCACCGCCATCGTAGCCTCACCGAAAGCCGTGTTCAGGATCACGTTGGCGGTCTTGCGCCCCACGCCTGGCAGTGCTTCGAGCGCGGCGCGTTCGCGTGGGACTTCTCCGGCGTGTCGCTCCAGCAGCAGGCGCGCCATCGCGGCCACGTTCCGTGCCTTGGCATTGAAAAGCCCGATCGTGCGGATGTAGCGCTTGACGCCCTCCTCACCGAGTTCCGCGATCGCAGCCGGCGTGTTCGCCACCGGGAAGAGCCGCCGCGTCGCCTTGTTCACGCCGGCGTCGGTGGATTGCGCCGACAGGATCACCGCGACCAGCAACTCGAAGGGTGTGGTGTATTCCAGTTCGGTGGTGGGAACAGGATTGGCCTCTGCAAGGCGACGGAAAATCTCGCGGCGTTTCTC
>JBILEG010000507.1:0-2767 GCA_044352225.1 Pseudomonadales bacterium
GATGGCTTGCGTGCGCGGCAAGGCGGGGCCGACCTTGGCGCCCTGAACCCGACTATCGATTTCCTTCTGTCGGTCGGAGCGGTGCCTACGCCAACCGGCATCACGGTCACGCCACCACACAACGACCCTTGGGACCGCAAGATCCACCTGAACGACCGCAAGCAGGGTGGGCTCGACGGGTCTGATATCGTCATCGACGCGGCCTATGAGATCAACGACTGCCTGACCTTCAATGCCGTTGCAAGCTGGAATGAGTACGAGGGCAACGACAGTCAGGACATCGACCAGCTCACGTGGCCCGTGGGCAAGTTCGCGGAAACGCAGGAAGGCGATGCGATGAGCCTTGAGGTACGGTTGACCTCCGAGCCCAAGAACGGCGGCATAGGCTGGATCATCGGTGCCTTCTACCTGAAGGACGAAATGGACCGCCACGTGCAATTCCAACTTGGGCCCAACGCGCCCCTTTTCGCCGTGGGACTCAACGGCGACACGGGTGATTTCACGGGCGGCGTCGATACGGACAGCATTTCGATCTTCGGGCAGGTCGACTGGGACCTCAGTGATCGCGCGCACCTCAGCTTGGGCGCTCGCTGGATCGACGAGGAGAAGGATGCGGAGAAGATCAACGACAACTTCAACGGCTCTGGCCCCGCCTCGCCCGTATTCCAGGCCGGTGGCTTCGCAGCGATCTTCGACCCAACCGACAGCGGCGGGGACAGTCGCGGCACCAGCGATGGAACGTACTCGATTAATCTCTCCTACGACCTCAGCGACGAGGTACTGCTCTACGCGCTGCACTCGCGGGGCTTCAAGTCTGGCGGCTTCAACGTGGTGTGGGGGCCGATCGGCGTCGGTGAGAACGGCTTCGAGTTCGACGACGAGACCGTCAAAGCCTTCGAAGTCGGCATGAAGGGCACTTTCCTCGACGGTGCGCTGCAGAGCTCCGTGGCCGCCTTCCACCAGACGCACGACAACTACCAGACGGCGGCTTTCATCGGCACGATATTCAACCTCTCCAACGCAGAGGAAGCGAGCACGAAAGGTGTCGAGGCAGACCTCAGCTGGGCACCCACGGATGCGCTTTTGTTCACTGCGAGCTTCGCATGGACCGACGCGCAATATGAGGACTTCAAGACAGGTCCTTGCAACCAGCTTCAGACCGCCGGCCCGAATGGCTTCTGCGATCAGTCTGGAGATCAGCTGCCCTTCGTCTCCGACTGGACTGGCAACGTCTCTGCCCAGTACACACAGCCGATGACGATGGGTGACCTGATCCTGCGGGCAGATCTGGCGATGGCAACTGACTACAACCCCGATCTTGTGCTCGCACCCTACTACCGACAAGACGGCTACGAGCGACTGTCGCTGCGTGCCACCTGGCGCACCGAGCGCTTCGATATCACGGTGTTCGGCAATAACGTGACGGATGAGGAGATTGTCGACTGGGCCGGGTCGACCAACGTGATCCCCGGTGGCTCCGGCCAGTTCGTTATCCAGTCGGGTCCGGTGTACGGACTCACGGGCCGCGTAAACTTCTGAGCGCAGGGGCGATTCGCTGCGGCGGATCGCCCCCTTCCCTTTCCCGGTTTCAGAGTGGCATCCCATGCGCGACGCTGACGCACTTGACGCCACCACACTGGCCGTGATGGCCAACCGCCTGGACAGCATTACCCGCGAGATGAGCAACACGGTGGTGCGGACAGCCCGCTCCACCACGATGGCTGCGCGCGATTTCTCATGCTGCATTGTCAGCTCGGACCACGAGCTCCTCGCCTCCCCGGAGGGAATGCCCGCGCACGTCTTTGGCATGGGTCCGAGCGCGAAGGTGATGGCGGAGTACCACCCGGATTTCGCACCGGGCGATGCCTTCCTGCACAACGACCCCTACATTGGCAATTCCCACGCCGCGGACCATCAGATCCTGGTGCCAGTGTTCTTCGAAGGGGAACACGTCTTCACAGCCTGCACCAAGGCGCACCAGGTGGATGTGGGCAATGCACTGCCCACGACCTACATGCCAATGGCCCGCGACGTCTACGCCGAGGGGGCCCTGATATTCCCCTGCGTGCGCGTGCAGAGCGGCTATCAGGACGTCGCCGACATCATCCGCATGTGCGAACGGCGGATCCGCGGCTTCGAGATCTGGTACGGCGATTATCTCGCACAGCTCGGAGCGGTACGCCTTGCCGAGCGCAGGCTGGGCGAGTTCTGTCGGAAGTTCGGCCTGACCACGGTACGCAGTTTCGTGCGTGACTGGCTCGATTACTCCGAGCGCATCACCGCTGAAGCGATCCGGCAGTTGCCATCAGGCCGCTTGCAAGGACGAACGACTCTGGATCCTTTCCCGGGCATACCCAACGGGCTTCCGCTCAGCGTCTGGATCGACGTGGATAGCGAGCAGGGAACGATCAGCGTCGACCTGCGCGACAACGCCGATTGCGTACCGGCAGGGCTGAACTTGACCGAAACCACGGCCACAAACGGCGGTGTGGCAGGGGTGCTCTGCGTACTTAACTCCGTGAGCGGTCGCGATCGAGTGCAGATTCCAAATAACGCGGGCAGCTTCCGAAGAATCCGTGTACTTCTGCGCGAGAACTGCGTTGTCGGGATTCCGCGCCATCCGGTGTCCTGCTCGCTCGCCACGAACACCGTGGCCGATCGCGTGCATGGAATGATCATCCATGCCTTCACGGCACTAGGGGAAGGCATCGGTCTCGCCGAGCCCTGCTACGGCTCGCCACCCTACATGGGCGTGGTCTCGGGCTAT
>JBILEG010000322.1:0-4370 GCA_044352225.1 Pseudomonadales bacterium
CCTTGCGATCCCCTGCGGTGGCGGTGTGCAGGGCGATGGGAATGGGCGAAGTTTGCCGCCCCAGCGCCGCGAAGCCGCGACGGATCACGTCTCCGTGGGGAAAGACCGGAACCGGCGCCTGCGGATAGGGCGCGCCCGCCGGGCGCCAGATTTCCTGCGCATGGTCCCCTGAAACCCCCACCTCTGCCTGCACGGCGTCGTACCAGGCTTGCAGATCGGTATATGCGATGGGCCAGTCGAGGTGGCGCTGGTGGGTGCTTGCCTCGTTGAAGTCTTCGGGATGCAGGCGTGGCCACACACCGTAGTGGTGTACGGCTGCGCCCCCTGTGCCCCAGCCCGTGTTGAAGTTGTGGCCGATGGGCTGTTTTCCCGTCTCGGTGACGGGTGCGCCGCCCCACTTGAGTCGGCGCCCCCAGAGCCCGTTGCTCACCAGATCCTGCGTGCCGCGGGCGGGGCCGGCTTCCAGTATCAACACCCGCTTGCCCGCCTCGGCGAGCCTTGCTGCCATAAGGCTTCCCGCGGCGCCCGAGCCGACGATCAGCGCATCGACACGATCGCTCATGACCAGTCTCCTGCGGGCTCGATATGGGCCATGTAGGGGACGCCGAGTCGCTCGAAGCCCGCGCGGGTGCCGTAGGCGATGTCGACTGCGTCTGCGCGCAGCACGAAATAGAAAAACGGAGCCGGTGCTGCGGCCCATGTGGTGGGCTTGCCGGCGGCGATATCCCCGACGAGGGTGGCCACAGAAGTGGCCTCGAGTGCCTCGATGGGCTTGCCGAAGCTCTGCTGTGACCAGGCTTGCGCGGCCGCGAGCGCGGGCAGGTAGAAGTCTGCGTACGGTGCGGGCACACCGAGGTAGCGGAGCATCAGCATCTCTTGCCCGGGCGCTGCCGAAAGTTGTGCCTCGAGGTAATCCGCAAAACCCGCTGCTCCAGATCCAGGAGCGAGGGCGTCTGCGAGTGCCTGGAATGCCGCTCGGGCAGAGGCATCCAGCACGGGTGCCTGCGCAGGCAGTGTCGTCGCTGAAGGGCTAAGTGTGGCGACCGGTTCCTTGCCACAGCCGGCAAGGCCTGCCGCGATGCCGACGCCTGCGGCGCCGAGGAGGATGAAGTCACGTCTGTCCATGAAATGGTCCCCCAGAAATGGAAACGCCGGCGTGACCCCGCGAAGGATCACGCCGGCGTTGGAGGCTATCAGAAGCTGTAACGCACGCCCACGGAGTAGAGACGCGGGTTACGGTACGAGACCTCGTTGCAACCACAGAGGTTGGCGAGGTCGTAGCCCTGAAGGCCCGCGCGCTCGTCGCTCAGGTTGCGGCCCGCCAGCGTGACCTGCCAGTCCTCTTCCGGGCTGACCCAGGCAAGGCTCGCGTTGTACATCACGTAGCTGTCGAACTTGTCGGCGGTGAAGTTACGGAGGTTGTAGAAGAACTCGTCGGAGTAGGTGAAGTCACCCTGCACCGACATCGTGCCGCCCAGTGCCATCCACTCGTAGCGTACGAGGCCCGAGGCCTGGTACTCAGGGGTGTAGGTGGGCTTCACGTCCAGCGATACGTTCTGGGCAGTGAGCGACAGCGGCACATCTTTCACTTCTGCATCCGTCCAGGAACCGCCGATCATGATGTCCCAGCCTTCGGCGGGTGACATCTGCAGCGAGAGTTCCGCGCCGGTGGTCTCTGCGTCGCGGTTGATCACCACACCGCCCACGCCGGTGAACAGGAAGGCCTGATAGTCGCTGTAGTCGTAGTAGAACGCAGCGCCGTTCAGGCGGGCGAGGCCGTCCATCAGGGTGGCTTTGAAGCCGCCCTCGAAGCTCACCAGTACTTCCTCGTCGTAGGGCAGGCCGGCGTTGCCGACCTTGGCGTAGTTGCCGATCAGCGGCGCGTTGAAGCTGCCTGCCTTCACGCCGCGGTTCACGCCGGCGTAGAGCAGCAGATCGTCGGTCATGCGGTAATCGAGCTGGATCTTGCCCGTCCACAGGTCGTCGGAGGTGCTGTCGGAGTAGGCACCCAGAGGACCGCTGGGGACGATGTCGCCCCCCACGTTCACGACATACACACCCTGATGCACCTCGGTGGGGCTGGTGGAGGCGTAGAAGCCGTTCGTCATGTCGTAGTCTTTGTCTTCGCGCATGACGCGCAGACCCGTGATCAGCGTCAGCTGGTCGGTGATGTCGTATTCCATCTGGCCGAAGGCGGAGTAGGAGGTGGTCTCGAGCTTGGCGTCGACGCCGATGTCGGTGCCCACGCCCGGCGGCAGGATCGCGCCCTCGAGAATGCTCCCGAGGGGGATCTTCAGGCCGTTGATCGAGTCGATGTCGATGCTGAGGTAGTAGAGGCCTGCCACCCAGCGCGTCGACTCGCCTTCACCGTTCAGGCGGAACTCCTGCGTGAAGCTGTTGGCGTCCATCGCCGCGTAGTTGGTGAGCTGGTTCACCGGGCCGGAGTCCACGTCGATCGACATGAACTTCTCGTAGTCCTTGTAGTCGGTGATGGAGGTGAAGCTCAGGCTGTCGGAGATGTCCCAGCTCACGGTGCCGGCGAGGCCCCAGGTGTCGAGGAAGAAGGCATCGTCGAAGGCGGCGTCGGAGGAGGTTCTCAGGCCGTTGCCATCCGGGTCGATGTAGCCGAAGAAATCGCCACCGGCCACCGGGCGGGGGCCCGCGTCCACGAGGAAGCCGAGGTCGGCCGGGTCGCGGCCGTTGTCGGTGCCGTCGGCGGCGATGCTCTGGCGGGTTTCATTGGCGCCGATCGGTACCACGTTGATCAGTTCGCCCGCGCCGCCCGAGCCGTTGTAGATGCCGATCACGGGGATCTGCTGGTAGGCGCCGGTCGAGATGTCGCTGTTGGCGACGTTGCCGCGCAGTTCGACCCGCACGTCTTCGCTGACGTCGAAGTCGAGGGTGCCGCGTGCGGCCTTGGTGTCGTCGTCGGCCATGTCGGCGCCCGCGCCCGGTCCGGGCGAGCCGCCGACGGCGCGGAAGGGATAGATGTTCTCGATGTAGGCATCCTGCTTGTGATACAGCACGGCCACGCGGCCTGCCACACCGTCAGTGATGGGGCCACCTACGGCTGCTTGTACTGTGCGGTCCTTGGCATCCGTGGGGCTGTCGAACTGGCCGTAGTTCACGTCTACATAGCCTTCCACCTCTTCGGTGTTGGGCTTGTTCGAGATGTAGTGAATCAGACCACCGGTGGCGTTACGGCCGAAGAGGGTGCCTTGGGGACCTTTGAGGATCTCTACCCGCTCGACGTCGAAGAGGGCGAAGGTCTGGGCTTGCGAGGAGGCGATGTAGCCTTCGTCGAGGTAGACCGCGTTGGGCGCTTCGACCACGTCGTTGAAGTCGTTCTGCGTCACACCACGGATGGTGAACTGCGTGTTCTGGCCGGCGAGGCTGCCGCCGATGTGCACGCCCGGCGTGAAGGAGGCGATGTCCACGCTCTGCTTGATGCCGAGCGCCTGCATCTGCGTGCCGGTGAAGGAGCTCACCGAGATGCCGACATCCTGAAGGTTCTGTTCGCGCTTCTGCGCGGTAACCGTGATTTCCTCAAGCACGCTGTCGGCGAGCGCGGTATTGCCGACGAGCACGCCCGCGGCCGCGATGGCCAGGGCGAGCGGTGCGCGACGGGAGATCGCACTGCGCACGGTGGGGGTCTTCTGCATGGTGTCGCTCCTCGGTTTCTAGTAGTGAAAGCATTGAGACTCGGGAATCGTATCCCACGGTAAGCACGTCCTGCGACCCGAAATAGCCGGGCCTTCTTCCGCAATTCGAGAATAGCCAGCACCTTCTCGAAGATCAATAGACTTTCTATTGAACTTCAATGCAGGCGCGGTGTAGGCTTTTTGCTGTCTCCGATATACCCCCCATTTTTTGCGAAGGAAAGTTCCCCGATGCGATCCATTCACCTCGACCTTCTCGGCACCGAGACCCGCTTCGTAGACACGGGCAAGTACCGTTCCCGCGTGATCTCCGGGCGGGGTCAGGGCGAGCACCTGTTTCTGATGCACGGTGGCGGCGGCCACGCCGAGACCTACTCGCGCAACCTGGTCGCGCTGTCCAAGGCCTGCCAGCCGCACGCCTTCGATTACATCTGGCACGGCATGTCCTCCAAGCCGGTCTACTCGAACGCGGGCCCCGCAGAGAAAGGCCATTGGCTTTCGCAGTTCACCGACCAGTTGCTGAACCTGATGGACCACATGGGCATCGAGAAAGCGGCGGTGGAAGGCGAGTCGCTCGGCGGCTGGATCGCGCTCGACATGGCGATCAACCACCCTGACCGCACGTCCAAGCTGATCCTGAACACGGCTTGGGGCATGCACCTCGACCCCAGCAAAGTCCACGAAGGCGCAAGCGATCTGAAAGCGCTGCGC
>JBILEG010000278.1:0-4993 GCA_044352225.1 Pseudomonadales bacterium
GCTCCTTCGTGTTCGTGAATGCCGGCCGGGAACTGGGTGCGCTGCAGAGTCTGTCGGGCATTGTCTCGCCCGGGGTGCTGGGATCGCTCGCGTTGCTGGGGATGTTTCCGTTGCTGGCAAACCGTGCCGTACGCGCCTGGGAAAAACGGCGTCTGTACGCACGCTTCCGCCGCCCACGCCGCTTCGACCGCAACCTGGTGGTGATCGGCGCGGGCGCGGCCGGGCTGGTGAGCGCCTACATTGCCGCCACGGTGCGCGCACGCGTCACACTGGTGGAGTCTGCCCACATGGGCGGCGACTGCCTGAACACAGGCTGCGTGCCGAGCAAAGCCCTGATCCACTCAGCGCGTCTTGCACACGCCGTGCGCGGCGCCGAGCGCGCGGGCATCGCCACCAGCGCTCCGGCAGTGGACTTCCCCCGCGTGATGGCACGCGTGCGGGATGTGATCACCCGGATCGAACCCCACGACAGTGTCGAGCGCTACACGGCGCTGGGCGTCGAGGTGCTGTCCGGTCACGCACGGATTCTCGATCCTTGGACGGTAGAGATCCGCTGCGGCGCAGGCAACACGCAACGCCTCACCACGCGCAGCATCGTGCTCGCCACCGGCGCCGAGCCCGCGGTGCCCGCTCTCCCGGGTATCGAGGACAGCGGTTTCGTGACGAGCGAAACCCTGTGGGATGCGCTCTCGGCACTGGATGCACCGCCTGCACGCGTGGTGGTACTGGGCGGCGGGCCGATCGGTGTGGAGCTGTCACAGGCGCTGGCGCGGCTCGGCTCTTCGGTGGTGCTGGTGGAAGCGCAGCCACGTTTGCTCGCACGTGAGGACACCGAGGTCGCATCGCTGGTGGCTGCCTCTTTGTCAATCGACGGTGTCGAGGTGCTCACGGGCACGGCAGCGCTTTGCTGCATCCGGCAGGGGCAGGAACGTTTCATCGATGTGGGAAACGTCGACTCCCCGCGCCGGCTCACCTACGACCTGCTGCTCTGCGCGATCGGACGTCGCGCACGGCTCACGGGCTACGGGCTGGAGGAACTCGGCATTGGCACGACGCGCACCCTGGACACCAACGAATACCTCGAGACCCTCTACCCCAACATCCTGGCTGCCGGTGATGTGGCGGGGCCGTTCCAGCTGACGCACGCCGCTGCGCATCAGGCCTGGTATGCGGTGGTCAACGCGCTGTTCGGGCAATTCCGTCGCTTTGCCGCGGATTACCGCGTGATTCCGCGTGTCACGTTCTGCTCGCCCGAGGTGGCGAGTGTGGGCATCACCGAAGACGAGGCCCGGGCAGGCGGCGTTGCGATCGAGGTGACACGTTACGGCATGGACGACCTGGACCGCGCCATCGCCGACGACGTGGCCGAAGGCTTCGTGAAGGTGCTGACCGCGGCCGGCACAGACCGCATCCTGGGCGTCACTATCGTGGGCGAACAGGCCGGCGAACTGATCGCCACATTTGTCTTCGCGATGCGCTGGAAACTGGGACTGGGAAAGATCCTCTCGACCATCCACGCCTATCCCACGCTCGCAGAATCAGCCCGGTACACGGCGGGAGAATGGCGCCGCGCGCGTACACCGCAGCGCCTGCTCGGCTGGGCAGAGCGTTACCACGCCTGGCGGCGGGGCTGAGGCGTGGAGAGCCTCGAGGCATTGCTGAAACGCGCCTCGGTGGCTGCTCGCAACGGGGACTGGGCAGCAGCGGCAGACGCCTACGAGACAGCGTCAGAGACAGCGCCGCAACGTACAGATCTGCACTTCAACCTGGGCGATGCGCGCGAGCGGGCAGGCGATACGGCGGGCGCGGCCGAGGCGTATCTCGGAGCCTGCAGGCTCTCGTCGCGCGAGGCGCGTCTCGCACTTTTCGCCGGTGTGGCACTGGCCGCAGCAGGGCGCAACGAAGAAGCCGCTGTCATGTGTTCGCTCGCGGATGGGCTGGACACCGCGCTGCTCACCTCGCACAAACGGCAAGGCCTGCACCCCGAATTGCGCCGACGTGCTGCCATCGCCGATGAGCTGCTGCGCAGGACGTTCGCGTCATTGCACGCGCACGCGGTGGACGAGGCAGCCGCGGCGAATCCGGACGATGACGATGCAGGACGCATCCGCCGGGCAATCTGGGTGCAGACACATCCGGAGCCCGTCGAGTTCCGCACGCCACTGCAGAGGCCGGGGATTTTCTACGTGCCGGAACTGCCCGCTCTCGAGGTCACGCCAACCGCACGACTGCCGTGGGCCGCCAGCATCGAGGCCTGCACCTCCGACATACGGGAGGAGTACCTCTCGGCGGTGGCGGCCGGAGCAAGGCTCGATCCCTACGTCGAGGCCGATGTGCGCAATCCGCTGTGGGGGGCCCTGCGCGGGCGACAGGACTGGTCCGCACTGCACCTCTTCAAGTCCGCAGAGGCGCAGCCGATCGCGCGCCTCTTTCCGCGGACACTCGCTGCCATCGCCCGCGCCGAGATGTTCCGCGTGGGCCATGACCGGCCGATGGAGGTCTTTTTCTCGCGGCTGGCCCCCGGTACGCACATCCCGCCACACCACGGTGTGGCCAATCACCGTATCACCGTGCATCTGCCACTGATCGTGCCGGAGGGCTGTGCGATCCGGGTGGGTACGCACACCCACGTCTGGGAAGAAGGCCGGCTGTTCGCCTTCGATGACTCCTTCGAGCACGAGGCCTGGAACCGCGGCACGCGCGAGCGGGTGGTGCTGATCTTCGAGAGCTTCCATCCCGATCTGTCGGCGCCGGAGCGCCGCGCCATCGAACACAGTTATGCGCTGCGCGGGCGCTGGCTCGCGGAACGCCGAATTCCTCCGCCGCCATCAGGCCGTCATCCCGATGCGCCACGCTGAGCGCTGTTTCCGAAACCGAGGCTCGGCATGAGACGCATCCTGTGCTGCATGTGTATCCCGTTCGCCATGTTCGCAGGCCTGGTGCAAGCCGCAGCGCCCACGACGACCGTGCAATCCGAGCCCCTTGTGCTTGCCTTCGGCTCCTGCCTGCGTCAGCAGGAACCGCAGCCTGTCTGGAAGACGCTGCAGCGGCTCGCACCGGATGCGCTGGTGCTGGGCGGAGACAATGTCTATTCGGACACCGGCAGCTACCTGCTGCGGCCGGAGCCCGCGCGCATCGGCACCGCCTACGCCGAACTCGCCGCCAATCCCGACTGGGCCGCGCTGCGCGCTCGGACACCCGTGTTCGCCACCTGGGACGACCACGACTACGGCCGCAACGACGGCGGGGCCGACTACCCGCACAAGGCGGCGGCCAAGACTTTTTTCATGGACTTCTTCGCCGTGCCCCCGGACGCGCCGATGCGCGGGCGCCCCGGCATATACGACGCGCACTGGCTGCAGCACGATGCCCAGCGCCTCCAGATCGTGCTGCTCGACACGCGCACGTTCCGCTCACCGCTGGTGCCTGCCACGCCCGATGCGAGCTGCCCGCGACGGCGCTGGGGGCAAAACACGGCAGCGGATGCCACGGTGCTGGGCGAGGATCAGTGGACCTGGCTCGCGGCGCGTCTGGCAGAGCCCGCGGAACTGCATCTGCTCGTCTCGAGCATCCAGGTGATCCCGGAAGAACATTGCTATGAGAAGTGGGCCAATTTCCCCCGCGAACGCGCGCGCTTGCTGGCCTTGCTGGGCCGCGCCAGCGCGCCCGTGCTGATCCTGAGCGGAGACAGGCACCTCGGCGAGATATCGCGTTTGCCCGCGGATGCAGAGCGGGAGTGGCCACTGGTGGAGATCACCAGCAGCGGGCTGAACTCGGCCGGCGCGGGCGAAGGCGAGCAGAACCGGCACCGGGCGCTGCCGCAGAACGTGCGCGTGGACAACTTCGCCACGCTCGACATCCGCCGCGGGAGCGGCGCACCCGTGGTGGGCCTTTCACTGCGCGCAGCGCAGGATGCAGCCGTGATCCAGGAATTCGAACTTCGTTACCCCGAGGTCGATTGACCCGCCTCAGATCGTGATCTGTTGCCCCAGCTCCACGATGCGGTTGGGTGGCAGGTGGAAGGTCTTCAGCGGCGTTGCCGCGTTGCGCACCATCCACGCGAAGAGCGCATGACGCCAGAGGTTCATGCCGGGGCGGCGCGCCGGCAGAAGTGTCTCGCGGCTCAGGAAGTACGAGGTCTGCATCGGGTCGAGCGGCAGCCCGGCCGGTGACAGCGCGCGCAAGATCTCGGGGACCTGCTGGTCCTCGAGATAGCCGAAGGCCATCGCCGCACGATAGAAACCCTCGCCGAGCGGCGTGACCGCGAGGCGTTGTTCCGGCGGCACCACCGCGTAATCGCGCGTGTGCACCGTCAGCAGCACCACCGTCTCGTGCACCACCTTGTTGTGCTTCATGTTGTGCAGCAGCGCGGGCGGTGCCCCCTCGGCATTGCTGGTGAGGAAGACCGCCGTCCCGGGCACGCGCGTGGTGTCTTTCATCGCCTGCAGGAAAACATCGATGGGCAGTGCCTCTCGGCGCAGCTGCGCGACCAGCAGGCGCCGCCCGGTGCGCCAGGTGGTGAGCAGCGTGAAGATCACCAGACCGATCACCAGCGGAAACCAGCCTCCGTGCGGGATCTTGAGCGCATTCGAGGTGAAGAACGCCACGTCCACCACGATGAAGAGCGCGGCCGCCGACATCATCAGCCAGCGGTTCCACTGCCAGGTGAGGAACATCACGACCGCAAGCAGCAGGGAGTCGATCAGCATCGTGCCCGTGACCGCCACGCCGTAGGCCGCCGCCAGTGAGCTCGAGTTCTGGAATCCGAGCACCAGGCCGATCACCGAGATGAACAGCACCCAGTTGATGAACGGGATGTAGATCTGGCCTTCCTCCGACGCGGAGGTGTGGATCGTCATGATCCGCGGCAGGAGTTTCAGCTGGAAGGCCTGCCGCGTGACCGAGAACGCACCGGAAATCACCGCCTGCGAGGCGATCACCGCAGCCATGCTGGCGAGCACGATCATGGGCACCAGACCCCACTCGGGCACCA
>JBILEG010000021.1:0-15823 GCA_044352225.1 Pseudomonadales bacterium
GTGGCCGATGCGCGCCTCGTGCTCGACACCAACGAACTGCAGGACGCGATCTGGGTCGACCGCACGGAGGTCGCCGCGGTGATGGCTGGCGCGCGCGAGGGGCGCTTCTCCACGCCGCCGCCGCTGGCGATCGCGCACTCGCTGCTGAATGCCTGGCTTTCCGGTCTCGCCTGAGCGGCGCACACGGGAATGAGCACTCAGCGCACACGCGCAACGGGAGCGCGCGGCAGCAAGGGAACGGCGACCGCCGAGTTTGGGCGTGACCGGCTGTTGTTCGCGGCATTGGCGCTGTTCGCGGAGCAGGGGGTCGAGGCGGTGCCGATGCGCCTCGTGAATCGCGCGGCAGGAGCGCGCAACAACTCGGCGCTGCACTATCACTTCGGGGGCAAGCAGGGCCTGGTCGAGGCGCTGGTCGGCTTCATCCAGGACTGGTTCGAGACGCGTCGCGAAAGTGCGCTTCGGGCGCTCGAGACGCGACCGCGCGAGCAGCCCGCTGCGGTGCGCGAGGTTCTGTCCGCGTTCCTCCTGCCGTACCGGATTCTGCTGGAGAGCGAGCCTTGGGGATCGGATGCCATACGCTTCCTCGGACGCATGGAGTTTGAGGCCGATCCGGCGACGCGCGAGGTACTGAACCTCTACGCGGTGCCCGCGATGCGGCGCGTGCGCGCCCTGCTGCTGCGCGCGCTGCCGCAGTTGCCGCGGCGCGTGCTGCAGCAGCGCCTCGCGCACTGCCTGAGCAGCATTCTCCTCGGGCTCGCGGACCGGCGCAGCCTGAAGCACTCCTATGTCGGGGACGCCGCGCCGCGCAATCTGGACGCGTTGGTCGATCTCTACATCGACTACCACGCGGCCGCGCTCGCGGCGCCTGTGGTGGACTGACGCGCACATTGATATGGGCGGCTACCAGAGCGTGCGCTCACCGGACGAGCCGGTGGTCGTGCAGATGTTCCGGAACTGGAACAAGCCGGGGTTGCCGCGCCGGGAACAGAACCGCGCCGGGCGTGCCGACATGCTCGCAACATCCTTCGAAACGCTGGAGCGCGAGCCCCGACGGCAACTGAACCGCATGCTCGGTCCTGGCGGCTTTGATGCGCGGCGCGACATTCTCGCGCTCACCGTCAACCGCTGGCCGCACGGCTACTCCTACACCTACGATACGCTCGCCGATCCCGATGTGCCGGAAGTGAAGCGTCCCCACGTGCTGGGACGACAGCCCTTCGGGCGGATCAGTATTGCCAATGCCGACGCCGGCGCCGCCGCCTTCACCAACGCGGCGATCGACCAGGCCGAGCGTGCCGTGCAGGAGTGCCTGGCCAGCCGCGGGATGATCTGAGCGAGGGGGGAATTGCAGAAAGCCGACAGTTCTTCACGGTTATCCGGTATGGGTGGTGTTGCCTCCATCGTGCAACCTCCGGGGGCTTATAGGATCCGCGCTATGGAGCAGTAAGCGCGGATGCGTGCCCTGGGGGAGGCTGATCGATGGCTATCAATCGCCGTGAGTTCGTCATTGGTTCGGTCGTCACCCTGCCGGCCGTGCTCGCGGGTGCGGAAGCACCAGTGCAGTCGCATACTGCGCAGAAGCGCACCTGGTCGCTGCCGGCGAAGCGCCCCGTCCGGATCGTTGAAAACCAGTTCATCACGATGGCCGACGGCACACGACTTGCGGTGAAGTTGTGGCTTCCTGACCCCGGCGTGCAGGAGCGCGTACCGGTAGTCTTGGAATACATCCCGTACCGCAAGAGCGATGGGACCTATTGGGGGGACGAGCCACACGGTGACTACCTCGCTGGACATGGAATTGCCTTCGCGCGGGTCGACATCCGCGGCACCGGCGAGTCGTTGGGCGGCCTGCTGCGCAGCGAATACACACCCGAGGAACAGGCCGACGGCGTCGCAGTGATCAAATGGCTTGCGCAGCAGGAGTGGTGTAACGGCTCGGTCGGGATGCGGGGCTATTCCTGGGGTGGATTCAACTCACTACAAATCGCCGCACTCGCACCACCTGCACTAAAGGCCATCATGCCCATGTGTTTCGCGGACAACCGCTACACGGATGACGCGCACTATGTGGGAGGCGCGCTGGGGTTGGTGAACTTCGAGTGGGGCACGATGTTCCAGAGCGTGCTCGCTGCGCCTCCCGATCCTCGGTTCGCGGGTACCGAGTGGAAGCAGGAGTGGCTGCGTCGTCTGGAAGGGATGCCTCCGATCCTTGCCGAATGGCTGGAGCATCAGCGTTTCGACGACTACTGGAAGCGCGCGTCGGTGGGACTCCACTACGAGCGCATCCGGTGTCCCGTGTATTGTGTGGGTGGCTGGGTCGACAGTTACAACAATTCGATCCCGCGAGCGCTCGAACGGTTGCAGGTGCCGCGCAAGGCGCTCATCGGCTCCTGGGGTCACTTCAATCCGGACCAGGGAACGCCGGGGCCGGCGCTCGATTGGGCGCATGAAGAAGTGCGCTGGTGGGAGCAGTGGCTGAAGGGTATGGACACCGGGATCATGGAAGAGCCCATGTTCCGTTTCTACATGCCCACGGCTACGCCATCGGAAACCTATCCTCGCGACACACCCGGGCGCTGGGTGGCGGAGGAACTGTGGCCTGCGTCCACCGTGAACCACGTGCTGCATCTCGGCGAGGGCTCCCTCCATCCCGATCCTGCGCCCGCATCGAGGCTACGCTACCGCGCTGATCGAATTGTCGGGCTGTCGCGTCCGGAGTGGGTACCTTTCGATATGCGCAGTGACCTGCCAGGCGAACAGTCGCAGGACGATGAACTCTCCTTGTGCTTTGATTCCTCGCCGCTCGGCGATGACCTGGAGATACTCGGACGGCCGACGGTTTTTCTCGTGCTGAGCGCTGACGTGCCGGTCGCCAAGGTCGCAGTCCGCCTGAACGAGGTGACTTCCGACGGACGCTCCTGGATCGTCACCTATGGCGTGCTCAACCTCACGCACCGCGACGGTCACGAGCATCCCAAGCCGCTGGAACCCGGCGTTGACTACACAGTGGAGTTACCGCTGAACTTCATTGCGCACCGATTCAAGCCGGGCAGCCGCATCCGCCTGGCGGTTTCCGAGAGCCTTTGGCCACTTGTCTGGCCTTCGCCGCAACTCGCGACGCTGAGTCTCGACACCGCCAATTCGCGGCTCGCGCTGCCGGTACGGCCGCCGCGGGCGGACGAACCGCCATTCCACGTGCCGTTACTGCGCGATCGCGCCACCGGCGGTTGGGGTGAAGGCAAGGTACGGGTCACCGGACCCGATGCGGACGGGCGGATCGTCATCGACAAAACCTGGCCGGGGGAACCGCGCGTGGTGCCCGGGTCCGGAGTCACGAAAAGCGAGGGTTGGAACTCGTGGCGTATGGAAGTCTCGGAACGCAATCCCGCCGCCGGCGTGTGGAGCGGCGACTACGTACAGCGCTTCGAGCGCAAGGACTGGGGCCGCAACGAGATACGCGGTGCCTTCGAGTTACGCTCGACGGCAAGCACCTTCGAGTTGCGCGAAAGCATCCACGCGACACACGACGGCGAGACAGTATTCGAGCGCACGTGGCAGCGCTCCATTGCCCGCGACTTGATGTAGCCGTGCGGCGCACCGCAAGGACGCCGGGGGAGATTCCTCGTTAAACGGAAGAGGCTCAATCGTGAAGACACACGCAAGGGTCGTTGTGATCGGGGGTGGCATCGTCGGCTGCAGCGTCCTGTATCACCTCACCAAGCTCGGCTGGAAGGACGTGGTGCTGGTCGAGCGAAAGGAGCTCACTGCCGGCTCCACCTGGCATGCCGCGGGCGGCTTCCACGCGCTCAACAGCGACATGAACGTCGCGCGCCTGCAGGACTACACCATCTCGGTCTACCAGGAGGTGCAGGACATTTCCGGTCAGGACGTGGGCATGCACCTGACCGGAGGGCTCAACCTGGCCGCCACCCCCGAGCGCTGGGACTACCTGCGGTCCGACTGGGCGCGCCACCGCGTGATCGGGCTGCAGACCGAACTGGTCGGTCCGGACGATGTGCGGCGCATGTGCCCCATCGTGGATACTTCCGGCATCCTCGGTGCGCTGTACGACCCGCGCGAGGGTCACCTCGACCCTTCCGGCGCGACCTACGCCTTCGCCAAGTCGGCGCGCCTCGCGGGCGCCGAGATCTACCGGCAGACGCGCGTGGTGGAACTCGTGCCCACCCGCAATGGTGGCTGGCAGGTGGTCACGGAGCAGGGCACGATCCACGCCGAGCACGTGGTGAATGCCGGCGGACTGTGGGCGCGCGAGGTCGGGCACATGGCTGGCGTGAACCTGCCGCTGATACCGATGGAGCACCACTACCTGATCACCGAGGAGATTCCGGAAGTTGCCGCGCAGCAGCAGATGCTGCCCATGATCGTCGACCTCGACGGGGAAATCTATCTCCGCCAGGAAGGCAAGGGCGTGCTCGTGGGGCTTTACGAACATGAGGCCACGCCGTGGGCGCTTGGCGGCACACCCTGGGACTACGGCCAGACCGACCTGCTGCCGCCGCAACTCGATCGCCTCGCCGATCACCTCGAGCGCGGTTTCCTGCGCTTTCCGGCGGTGGCCCGCGCCGGGATCCGCCGCATCATCAACGGCCCGTTCACCTTCACGCCCGACGGCAACCCGCTGGTGGGCCCGGTGCCGGGTCTGCGCAACTACTGGTCGGCCTGCGGCGTGCTCGCAGGCTTCGCGCAGGGGGGCGGCATTGGCCTCGCGCTGTCACAGTGGATAGTCGAGGGCGAACCTCAGGACGACATCTTCGCGATGGACGTCGCGCGCTTCGGCGATTACGCGACGCCGGCATACACAACGAAGAAGGCTTGCGAGGTGTACTCGCGCCGCTTCCGCATGGCCTACCCGAACGAGGTGTGGCCGGCCGCGCGGCCCGCTCGCACCACGCCGGTGTACGACGCCATGCGCGAGCGCAACGCGGTGTTCGGCGTCAGCTATGCCCTCGAGACGCCGCTCTACTTTGCGCCGATGGGTGAAGCGGCCGAGGAGCAGCCGAGCTTCCGTCGTTCGAATGCATTCCCTGCCGTGGCCGCCGAGTGCCGCGCCGTGCGCGAGTCGGTGGGTGTGCTGGAGGCCTCGGCTTTCTCGAAATACGAGATCATGGGGACGGGTGCGCGCGCCTGGCTCGACCAGCTGCTGGCCTGCAGGCTGCCCGCGCCCGGTCGCGTCCGGCTGGCGCCCATGCTGGCGCCAAGCGGACGGCTTATGGGCGACCTCACGGTCATGTGCCTGTCGGAGGAGCGATACATGCTCTTCGGCTCGGGCTACCTGCAGGCTTGGCACATGCGCTGGTTCCGCGACCATCTGCCCGGCGCCGGAGTGGAGTTACGAAACCGCTCCGAGGAACTGCTCGGCTTCGCGCTTGCGGGGCCACGCGCCCGCGAGCTGCTGGCTCGCCTCGTCGATTGCGATATCAGCGACGCGGCGCTGCCCTTCATGGGCGTGCGCCGGATCGAGGTCGGGATGGCGCCGGCGATCGTCGCGCGGCTGTCGGTATCCGGCGAACTGGGATACGAAGTCTACGTTCCCGCGGCCTGCCTCCGTCCGCTCTACCACTGCATCGCCGAGGCGATGGACGGGCTCGATGCACGCTTCTTCGGCGTCTATGCGCTGCTGTCGCTGCGTCTCGAGAAGAGCTATGGCATCTGGTCCCGGGAGTTCTCGCGTGATTACACGCCTGCGATGTCCGGGATGTCGCGCTTCGTCGCCTACGACAAATCGGCCTTCGTCGGACGTGATGCCGCGTTGCGCGATCGCGATACGCCGCCCGCAAAGCGACTGGTGAGCTTCGAGCTCGATGCGCTGGACGCAGATGCCTCGGGCTTCGAGCCTGTCTGGCTGGGCGAACGCAAGGTAGGCTTCACCACCTCCGGCGGCTTCGGCCACCACGTCGGGCGAAGCCTCGCGATGGGCTACCTGGAAGCCGCGTGTTGCGACACTACCGCCCCGCTGGAGATCTCCGTGCTTGGTGCGCGCCGGCCGGCACGGCTGCTGGCGGGTTGTCCCTACGATCCGTCCGGGTCGCGGATGCGCCTGTGAACGAAGCCGGGCAGGTGCATCGGAGTGCCCGGCGGCGTAGAGTGGCATCCTGCCTGTCCCGCACTCGCCGTGGAGGGGAATAATGGGCCAACTAAAACCGATAACCGCAGGCAAACCCAGAAGCGGAAACGCCGCCAGGAGCGGTGGGCTGTTCCGGGGCGTGCTCGCTGGCGAGGGCCAGGGCGTCATGCAGGTGTTCGGCAGCCTCGGTTGCACGTCGGATACCCGCGTGACCGCCGAAGATCAGGTCCGCGGCACGCGGGCGGCCTGCAGGCTGCTGCGCCCGGACGAAGGGCACGGCCGTTACGATTTCTATCGTGTCTCAGACGACCTGTTCGTGCTCGGCCTGGATTGCATCTACGATGCGCCCCGTTTCGAGTTCATGCCGGGCGAGGACCTGATCGAGTTCTACGTGAAGCTGTCGGGGCGCCTCTCGCTGATGCTGCCCGGCGAAGCAGTCGAAGTCCTGGTCGGTGACCAACAGCTGCTGGTGTGGGCACAGCCGCGCGGCGTCGATGCCAGCGAGCGTATCGAGCCGGGGCTGCGCGACACCTCGATCTCGCTCTATTGCCGGCCCGCTTTCCTGCGCCGCCTGCTCGCGCGCGATTCGATGAAATCCCACGTATTGCTCGACGCGCTCAACACGCTCGAATCGCCCCAGCGGGACCGGGTATGGCACCGGATACTCCCGCTCTCGCCGACGGCAGTCCACATCAGCCGTTGCCTGCTGCACAACCCCTATTGCGACGGTCTGCGGCTGCTCTACGCAGAGGCCCGCGCACTGGAACTCCTCTGCGAGATCCTGAGCGGATTCGGGGATTCGGTCAGTGATTCGCGCGATCGAAACGAGCGCGATCTCCGTCGCCTCGACACGGCCCGGCGCATTCTCGCGACGCAGTTCCGGCCGGTGCCGCGCATATGTGACGTCGCCCGCGCGGTCGGACTTAGCGAATCCAAGCTCAAGCGCGACTTCAAGGATCACTTCGGGGTCACGGTGTTCGACTACGGCTTCGAGTGCCGCATGCAGCACGCGCGCGAACTGCTTGTCTCCGAGGGCTTGTCCGTCAGCGAGGTCGCGTATGCGGTGGGCTACAGCCACTGCACCAGCTTCACGGCGGCGTTCCGCGAGTTCTTCGACTGCCTCCCGAGCGAGATCCGAAGCGAAGCCAAGGCCTCCTGAGTCCGCGTGCTGGATTGGACACGAATTCCTCGCTATTCGGTCGCGTTGCGCTGATGGGTGCCAGCACTCGCATGCTAGCCTGAGAGTGGCAAGACGGAAACAGACCGATGATGAATGAACGGGGCGGATCAGTGCGCCGCGGTCGCAGGCGCGGCAGCGACCTGGCGGAGCCCGCAGCGCACCTGGCCCGCGCCGCGCGCTACCGCAGGCTCGAGAACCCGTTCGACCCCCTGCGCGTGTTCTCCGATGACAACGTCGAGGTGCTGCATCTGGCCGCCCTCTCGATCCTGGAGAACCTCGGCATCCGTGTGCTCCACGCCGGCGCGCGCGGTCGGCTCGCCAGCGCCGGCGCCCTCGTGAACGAAGCTACGGAAATGGTCCGCTTCGATCGCGGTCTCGTCGAACAGGCACTCGCCACTGCGCCGCGCGCGGTAGAGCTTGTCGGTCGCGGTGCGGATCGCGTCGTCACGATCGGCGGGCGGAGCCTCGCGGTGATGCCCGTTTCCGGTCCGCCGAACGTCACCGACTGCCTGCGAGGACGGCGCCCGGGGACACTCGGCGATTTCCGCGATTTCGTTCGGCTCGCGCAGTCCTTCGACGTGATCCACGCGCTCGGGCCCTCGGTCGAGGCACAGGACGTTCCGCTGAACCTGCGGCATCTCGAGACGATGCAGGCCCAGCTCGGCCTGAGCGACAAGGCCCCCTTCATCTTCTGTCGCGGCCGAGCCCAGATCCAGGACGGCTTTGCCATGTTGCGTATTGCGCATGGGGTCGACGAGGCGCGTTTCCGGGAGCGGGTGTACGCGTACACGGTGATCAACACCAACTCGCCGCGCCAGATCGACAGCCCGATGGCCGAGGGGATCATCGAATTCGCCGAGGCGGGCCAGTTGACCATCGTCACGCCGTTCACACTGGCCGGTGCGATGGCCCCGGTCACGCTGCCCGGTGCGCTCGTTCTCGCCCACGCCGAGGCGTTGGCCGGCATCACCCTGGCGCAGATCGTGCGGCCCGGGGCGCCGGTTGCCTACGGTAGCTTCACTTCGAACGTGGACATGAAGTCGGGATCCCCCGCCTTCGGAACGCCCGAGCACGTCAAGGCCTCGCTCGGCGCGGGTCAGCTGGCGCGTCGCATCGGCTTGCCGTGGCGTTCGTCGAACGCAACCGCCTCGAACGCAGCTGACGAGCAGGCCATCTACGAGACGTCCATGAGCCTGTGGGGCTCGGTGATGGGCGGTTGTAACGTGCTGATGCACGCGGCCGGCTGGCTGGAGGGCGGGCTCACCGCATCGTACGAGAAGTTCATCCTCGATATCGAGATGCTGCAGATGATGGCCGAGACGCTGCAGCCGGTGGAAGTGTCGGCTGAGGAGATCGGCTTGCACGCGATCGCCGACGTGAACCCGGGCGGGCATTTCTTCTCGACCGCCCACACGATGGAGCGCTATCGCACCGCGTTCTACACGCCGCTGGTCTCGGAGGGAGGCAATTTCGGCGCCTGGCAGGAGGCCGGCGCGCACACGGCGCGCGACCGCGCGACCGGCATCTGGCGCGCAACGCTGCAAGCATTCGCGGCTCCGGCGCTTGAGACCTCGGTAGCGGAACAACTCGAGGAATTCGTCGCGCGCCGCCGCGCCGAGGGCGGCGCGCTGCCGCCGTAGCGAAGCGCCGGCTCAATGCCCGCCGAGTACGGCGCGCTGGTCCTCGCGCACCGTGCGGCCGCAGCGCCACATGTGCCAGGCACCCCAGAAACCGGTTGGCGCGGTAAACACCAGCACCCAGCGCAGCGAATCCTGTCCGAGCGCTGTCAAAGCGCCGACCCAGTCGCTCGCAAGACCCAGCAGCTGGGGTGCAATCACGAGGTTGGCGACGTTCGCGGTGAACAGCAGTACCGCCGTGCCTTGCGCACGCATGCCGGCGGGCATCAGGTTCTGGAGAAGTCCCAGCGTGGGGCCGAGGAAGAAGTACGTGGCGGGAACGAGGATCCACAGCATGGGTTCCAGCAGCGGGCGGCCGCCCGCGTACACCAGTACCGAGGGAACGGTCGCGGCGAGCGAGCACAGCGCGATCAGCCGTACCACGGCGCGCGGATCGTGGAACACGCGCAGCGACATCAGGAAGGCGGTTGCGAGCAACGATCCGCTGCCGCCGATGAGATGCATGGGTCCCAGCAATGCGCCGGCCTCACCGACGCTGAAACCATAGGAGCGCATCAGGAACGCCGGCGTCCACCAGAGCAGCCCCCAGCTCCAGAACGTGAGTACCGTGGCGCCGGCGATCAGGTGGAATACCGAGCGGCAGTGCAGGACGTGGGCGAGGGTTTCAGTCAGCGACCTGCCGGCGGCATTGCCGGGCGTGGCTGCATCGAGGGTGCCTCGCACCGGTTCGCGGATGGTTGCAAGGATAATCGCTGCCAGCAGCACACCGGGCAGGCCAAGCGCGATGAACGCCATGCGCCATCCGTGCGTCTCGGCAATGCCGCCGGCTACCTCCGACCCAAGCCAGGCGCCGAGCGGCGCACCGAGCGCGAAGATCGACAGCGCCAGCGGTCGCTGCATCGGTCGGAACAGATCCGCGATCAGCGAGGTGGACGCTGGCGTGCCGCCTGCCTCACCGACACCCACGCCGAAGCGCGCCAGCATCAGCTGGACAAAGGTGTGCGTGAACCCGCACACGGCGGTCATGACTGACCAGACGGCGACCGCGGCGGCCAGGAGGTTGCGCCGATTCGAGCGATCGGCGAGCTTTGCGAGGGGAATGCCAAGTGTCACGTAGAACAGTGCCAACGCCACGCCGGTAAGGAACCCCACTGCGGCATCGGAAAGGCCCATCTCGGACTTGATCGGCTCCACCAGCGTCGAGATCGAGTAACGGTCGGCAATGTTCAGCGCGTAGGCCAACGTGATCAGGCCAAGTGCGTACCAGTTGGCGGCCGAAGGGGAATCCGCGCGCGGGATCTTGCCGGGGGGTGCACTATTGCCATTCTGCATCGCGGCATGATGCCTGATCCGCGCGTCTTGCTGTAGACGAGGCTCTACGGGAATCTCGGAGTACGGGTCAAACTGCGAGGCGTTCGGTTCGATCCGGCACCAACCCGCTCTTGTGACCGATTCCCTCAACGAAAGACCCGAATTGCAATTGCCTTGGGTCTGGCGGCCTGTGAATCTCTATTCAGGGGCGCATATGCGTCGCGGAAGATGGCCCCTTCGTATAAGTCTGGTACAAGCGCCCGCACTTGGCGGTAGGAGAGCACCATGCCCGATCGCGGTGATTGCAGGCAGTCGAGGCGCTGCCGGCCGGTCCTGTTCCTCACCCTATTGCTGCTGGGCGCCGCTGTTGCGGCGGGCGCCGGTGACGATACGCTTATCCCCGTTCCAGCCGCGCGGAGCGTCGCCGAGAACCTGCGAGCATCCCTGCCGACTCCAGTCTATGACCCCGCGGCCGATCTCGGGCTAACCGAGGACGTGATCCAGGACTTGCTGGTCGCCATTCCTATGCGGGATGGGGCCGAGCTCGCGGCGACCATCCTGAGGCCGCGATCGCCACCCGCCGCCCGGCTTCCCGTCATTCTGATCCGCACTCCCTATCGGCACGGGGACGAGATAGGCGGTGGCGTCGCCCGCCAGATGTTGCCAAAGCTGCTGCGGTCCGGTTATGCCGTCGTCGTGGTCAGCGACCGCGGCACGCAGTGGTCGAGCGGGTCGTATCGGTACCTGCATGGCCAGAACCGCGATGGCGCGCAGATTCTCGACTGGATTGCAGCGCAGCCGTGGTCGAACGGCAAGGTCGGCACTTTCGGCTGTTCATCCAGCGCCGAGAGCCAGCTGGGCCTGTCGACCCTCAATCACCCGGCTCACAAAGCCGTGATCGAGATGTCCGGTGCCACCGGTGTTGGTTCGGTGCCCGGGTACCGCGATCAGGGTATCTTCTTCCACGGTGGCATCAAGGACCTCGTGTTCGGTTGGTGGTACCGGTACTACGGCCATCAGGCGCATCCGATCCTGCCCCCCGGTCTGTCGGCGGAGGAACGTGTCAGGGTCGCCCGCGCGTACTCGCCGGAACCAACGATTCCGCGTCCGGGCGCAGCGCGCGGGTTCGCCGACGCCTCGCAGACATCCCCGGAAGTGACCGCGCTTCTCAGAACCCTGCCGGTGATGAACATTCTGCGTGCCGTCGATTCTCCTACTACCGAGTGGGACCGGGTGCTGACGATGGCGCCCGCGGATCCCGGCTGGCGCGATTACGACATGATTCGCGAAGGCGATTCGACCCGGGTGCCGAGCCTGCATGTCGCGAGCTGGTACGACAATCTCGAGGCATACCCCGAAACCAAGTTGTACAGCTACCTGGCCGGCAACTCACCTGACCAATACCTGCTCATGGCGGGAGGTCCGCACTGCTCCCAGGGAACCGAGACGGCCGACATGAATGTCGGTGAAACCTCGATCGGCGACGCGCGATTCGACTACGTCGATCAATTCACCCGCTGGTATGACCGCTGGCTGAAGGATGACCGTGACGCGATCCAGGGGATGCCGCGAGTCCAGTATTACCTGTTGAATTCCGGCCGCTGGCTCTCCAGCGACACCTGGCCAGTCACGGGCACACGCACGCAGCGTTTGTACTTCTCCAGCGCCGGGCGCGCCAACAGCCGATTTGGCGATGGCGTGCTGCAATCATCGCCAGCGGCCGCGCAGGAACCGGCTGACGAGTTCGTCTACGACCCCCTGCATCCGGTTCCCTCGCTCGGCGGCAATTGCTGCTCGGCGGCGGTGGCATTCGAGCAGTCGCCGGTCGAAGTTCGCCAGGACGTCCTGACCTACACCTCAACCCCGTTTGCAAAACCGCTGCGACTCGTGGGTGATGTCAATGTCACGGTATCGGTATCGACCTCCGTCCGCGACACGGACCTGATCGTGCGGCTGGTTGATGTTCATCCGGACGGCAAGGCCTACAACCTCGCGGAGACCGGTCTGCGGCTGCGATATCTCAATGGGTACGAGCGCCCGAAGCTGCTGGAACCCGGCCAGGTCTATCTGGCGACCATCACCGGGCTGGTGACGGCAACGGAGCTGCGAGAGGGTCACAGATTGCGCGTGCAGATAACCAGCAGCAATTTCCCGAACTACGAGCGCAATCTGAACACAGGCGGTCGGAACTTCGATGAGTCGGTACCGGTCATTGCACGCACCCGGATTTTGCACGATGCGACGCACCCATCGTACGTTGAGTTTCCGGTTCTCCAAGAATGAAGGGCGACGCGATCAACCTCGGTGAACTCATTGCCCGACAGACGCCTGGCTGGTCGCTGGAGCAGCCGTTTTACCTGTCGGCGGAACTGTACGCCATCGAATGCCGCGGCTGGCTCGCGAAGCAATGGTACGTACTTGGTCATTCCAGCGAGCTCTCGCTGCCCGGTTCCTACATCGTGCGAGAACTGCTGCAGGAGTCGCTGCTTCTCCTCCGGGACAAGAGCGGACAGTTGCGCGGCTTCTATAACGTTTGCCGCCACCGAGGCTCGCGACTCTGTACCGCGGACGGACGCACACAGCGCATCGTGTGCCCCTATCACGCCTGGGCTTATGGCCTTGACGGCGCGCTCGAAACCGCGCGTGCGTTACCGACCGGCGTAGATCCCTCCCGGCTGTCGCTGCACCCGGTCGCCGTCGCCGAGATCGGCGGAGTGATTCTCGCAAGTCTCGGCGCGGAGCCCTCGTCCCTCGAGGAAGCGCGCCGGTGTTTCGAGCCCGGCTTGCAGTATCTGGAGTTGGCTGGCGCACGCATCGCCGCGCGACGGCAATACCCGACCCGGGCAAACTGGAAGCTGGTGATGGAGAATTTCACCGAGTGCTACCACTGTCCCGCATCGCATCCGGAGTACTGCCGCGTCATGCAGCACGTCGACCAGTACGGGCGTGACGATCCGGTGAAATCTGCTGCCTGGGTGCGGGAGGAAGCGCGCTGGTTGAAGGCGGACGCCGACTCCGACTCACCGCTCGGGGCCCCGGACCGGGATGGCGTGGATGCAAGATATTGGGCCGGCCGCAGCCCGATCGGCAATGGCCGCCTCAGCCAGTCCCAGGACGGATGCCCGGTCGCGCCGCTCCTGGGCGGCCAGAAACGTTTCGACGGCGGTGTCACCGCCTTTGTGCTGAGACCGTTCGTCTACTTGTTGGCAGCGAATGACTATGCCACGTTGTTTCAGTTTCTGCCGACGGGCCCCGAATCCACCGATGTCGTGATCAGCTGGCTGGTCAACGGAAAGGCTACTGACGAAGCGGTTGACGTTGATCGGATGGTGTGGCTTTGGGACGTCACGACACTGCAGGATAAAGTCATTGTCGAGCAGAACGCTCAGGGCGTGCGCTCACAAGCCTACACACCCGGGCCGTATACGACCCTCGAAAGCGGAAGTGCCCGACTCGTTGCTGATTACCTTGCCGGACTTGGAGAGAACTGAAGGTTAACCATGCTTTACGAAACACGCACTGATCTACCCCGACAAACCCGCGTCGTCAAGAACACCTGGATCCCGCTCGCGGACGGCACGCGACTTGCGGCGCGCATCTGGCTGCCGCTGGACGCCGAACAGAACCCGGTGCCGGGAATCCTGGAATACATCCCGTATCGCAAGAATGACGTTTACGCCGAGGGCGATGAGCGGCGGCATGGCTATGTGGCGGCGCACGGCTACGCCTGTGTGCGGGTCGACCTGCGTGGCTCCGGGGACTCCGACGGGCTGCTCGAGGACGAGTACCTGCCGCTCGAGCAGCAGGACGGCGTCGAGGTGATCGCGTGGATCGCGAGCCAACCGTGGTGCTCGGGCAAGGTCGGTATGCTGGGGCTCTCGTGGGGCGGATTCAACGCGCTGCAGGTCGCATCGCACGCGCCGCCTGCTCTGAAGGCCGTGATCAGCCTCGGTTCCACCGATGACCGCTACGAGGACGACATCCACTACATCGGCGGCTGCGTGTTCGCGCGCTACATGCTGATGTGGTCCACCAGTGTTCTTGCGTACATGGCGCGCTCGCCGGACCCGATAAACGTGGGCGACGACTGGCGGAGGATGTGGTTCCAGCGCCTCGAGGGCAGCGTCGACTACATCGATCCGTGGCTGTCGCATCAACACTACGATGCCTACTGGAAACAGGGCTCCGTGTGTGAGGACCTGTCCGCGATCAAGTGCCCGATCTATATGGTTGGCGCGTGGCAGGACGGCTACACCAACAGCGTGATGCGGTTGCTGGAGAACTACTCCGGACCGTGCAAGGGCCTGATCGGGCCGTGGGGCCACCAGAATCCCTACTACGGTGTACCAGGCCCGGCGATCGGCTACCTGCAGGAGACACTGCGCTGGTGGGACTACTGGTTGAAGGGCATCGACACGGGCGTGATGGCGGACCCGCAGCTGCGCTTCTACCGCCAGGACGCGGTGAAGCCAGCGGCCACCTATCCGATTCGAGCAGGGCGCTGGGCGACAGAGCCGCAATGGCCCTCGCCGAACGTCCAATTGCACTCTGTCGTGCTGGGAGAGCGTGTTCTCGGCACCGCGGGTGCGCCGGGTTCGACGCTGCGGCATCGCAGCAACCTGGTGCCGACAGGCGATGCCGGCAACTGGGCGGGTTGGGCCCACAAGACCGAGTTCCCGCTCGACCAGCGCCCGGAGGATGGCCAGTCGATGTGTTTCGACGGACCGGTTGCCGATGCCGAGATGGAAATCCTGGGGCAGCCCCTGCTTCGCGCATGCGTGCGTGTCGACCGGCCGAGTGCGCTGCTGGCGGCGCGGCTTTGCGACGTCGCGCCCGATGGCACCTCCACGCTGATCACGCGAGGCTTCCTGAATCTGACGCATCACCGCAGCCGCGAGTCGCCGGAGCCGCTGGTCCCTGGCGAGGCCGTGCCGGCAAACCTGCGGCTCAAGGCGATCAGTTACGTGGTGCCCGCGGGGCATCGGTTGCGACTCGCGCTGCAGACCAGTTATTGGCCGTGGGTATGGCCGTCACCCGAGATGGTCGAGTTGCAGGTACTCACCGGGGGCGAAAGTGTGCTGGAGCTCCCGGTGCGCAATTCCCCCGCGGAGGAACTCCCGGTGCCGGCGCACTTCGCGAAACCCGAGGCTGCGCCCGGTCTCGGCGTCGAGGTGCTACACCAGCCGGTCGGAGGGCGCACCTCGGTCTACGATGCAGCGACTGGCCGTCACATCACAACAGACTTCCCGGCGTTTTTTTCGGGTCTGCGCTTGCCCGATCACGGCGGCATAACCTTTGGCGAGGTCGACCGCGACGACTGGGAGATCGTCGAGGGCGATCCCTTGTCGGCGCGCGTGAGCTGCAGGCGCACGCTCGATCTCGGACGTGGCGAGTGGCAGACGCGCATCGAGGCGCTGTCGGTGATGACCTGCACGCACGACACCTTCCTCGTCTCCACGACTCTCGAGGCTTTCGAGGGCAACGTGCGGGTTTTCACGCGCTCCTGGGATCACCGTATTCCGCGGATGCTGGTGTAATGCGGCACGACCGGGGCGGGAAGTGAAGGAAATGCGGGCATGACTGGCGAGCCGTTGCCGACCCAGGCAAGAG
>JBILEG010000022.1:0-15820 GCA_044352225.1 Pseudomonadales bacterium
AACGCTGCATGCGAGCGCTCGAGCACCGCTTCGAGGATTTCTTCCTTGTTGCCGAAGTGGTGCTGCACTGCACCCCAGGACACACCCGCCTTGCGCGCGATCTGCGTGGAACTCGCGGCCGCAAAGCCCCCCTCGTTGATGAGATCGATCACGGCATTGAGGATGGCATCCTGCGTGCGGCGGCTCTTCGCGGCCTGTTTGCCGAGCTCCGGTTGATCCGGGGTTTTTCTGGGGGCCACGTGCTGCTCCGGCGCGCAAAAAAAGAACGGCGCGAGTCTAGCAAATGCCCCCGGGAACCTCAGAACGTGTACTTGCCACGCACCCCGAACACCGCACCTTCCTGCATGAAGCGGGAATGCGAACCGGCGAGCACCGGAGTGTCGAAACTCTGCGAGAAATACTCCTCGTCGAAAATGTTGCGCCCGTAGGCCATCACTTCCCAGTTCTCTGCCCGCACCCCGAGACGCAGGTTGACCAGCGTGTAGGCCTCGATGACATCCAGCGTGTCGTTGTCACCGCCGGAGTTGAAGTCATCGCGGTAGTTCACCTCTCCCGCGACGAAGAGTTCGACGCTGTCCATCGGGTAGACGTAATCCCAGATGAGGGAGGCGCTGTAATCCGATGCGTACAGCGTGGCTTCGCCGGACAGATCGTTGTTGCTGATCCCGCCTGGCGTGCCGCAGAGAGAGTCAGCATCGAGTTGTAGTGCCGTGCAGGGTGCGTCCTTGAAGTCATCGTAGGTGGCATCCAGCCAGGCAGCGTTGGCGCCAAGCGTGAGGTTCTCGGTGGCGCGCCAGCGCGTGTCCACCTCGAGACCCGTGATCTCCGAGGATCCTGCGTTGGTGGTCGTGAAGCCCACACCTTTGAAAATCGCGGTTTGCAGGTTGTCGTACTGCGTGTAGAAGGCGGCCCAGTTGAAGGTCATGGCGCCGTCGAGAAGCGTGTGCTTGCCGCCCACCTCGAAGGCATCGACGCTCTCGTCATCGAACTCGAAGTCCTCGTTGGGCTTGGTCGGGTCGTAGCAGGACTCTATCGGCTGCCCGGGCGTACACGGGTAGCTGGCAACCTGCAGGTCAGCCGGCTCGCCGTCGTCGGCATCAGTGAAGCCACCGCTCTTGAAGCCCTGCGAGAAGCTGGCGTAGAGCATGCTGTCATCTGAAAGGTCCCACTGCACGGTGACGGCGGGAATCAGGTCATCGGTGCTGCGATCGGCCTGGTAGTTGTACGAATACGCGTTGAAATTCTGGGCCTGGATGCGGTGCAGGAAGAAGTTGTCGCTCGGGGTGTCATAACCCGCGCTGTCGTCTGCCAGGAACTGCACGCTTTCGACGTCCTTGTCTTCCTTGGTGTAGCGCAAGCCCAGCGTCATGCGCAGATCATCCGTGAAATTGAACGTGCCCTGCGCAAAGGCGGCCCAGGACTCGGACTCGAGTTCGTAGCGGTGGCTGCGGGCGATCTGCTCCGGGTTGTATCTGCCGGCCGTCAGTGCCGTGAACAGACTGTTCAGGCCATTAAAAGCCCCCGGAACGAGCTCGTCCATGTTCAGATCGAGCACTACCAGACGGTCGATGTCGACTTTGCTCTTGTCGTAGTAGGCGCCGACCATGAAATCGAAGAACTGTCCGCCCGGGGAGACAAAGCGCAGCTCCTGGCTGAACTGATCGAACTTCTGGTCGTCATCGCGATGGATGAACTGGAGGGGCAGCCAGTCGACGTCCGCACCGGCCTGGAACTTGTACTTCGACTCGCCGGTAATCGAGGTGAGCGTGTATTCACCGATCTGGTAGTCCACCTTCAACGCGAGATTGTCGACCTTTGTCTCGGTGCCGTCAGGGTAGCGGCCGATATCCTGCACGCCGTCGTTGCCGTAGCCGCCGTCCTTGAAGGTCGTCCACTCGTCTGCCGCGTAGTCCTGGAAGCCGGGAAAGTAGCGGTCCATGAGGTTGTAACCGATGGTCGCAAAGGCGGAGCGCCTCGGAACCTGCGCCGCACGCTCGGTCGCATTCAGGAACAGCCACGTAGAAGACGCGGCACCCACGATGTCCTCGTCAGCGTGGCCGTACTTCAGGTTGACGTCGAGGGCGTCGCTGGGCTGCCACGCGAGCGTGAGGCGATAGGTGCTGGATTCGTTCTGCGGTTCCTTCTGGTCGCGGAACGTGTTGTCGATGTAGCCGTCGGTTTCGCGGTACTTCGCCGCGAGGCGCGCTGCGAAGGTGTCGCTCAGGGAGCCGCTCAGAAAGCCCTCGGCAACATAACCGCCATTTTCTTCTGCCGACACGGCAAGTTCGCCGCTGGTTTCATCACCCGGGGTGGGCGAGGCGGTTGTGATGTTCACGGCACCGGCCACGGTGTTGCGACCAAACAGTGTGCCCTGTGGCCCCCGCAGGATCTCGACACGCTCGATATCCAGGAAGCCGGTGCGGTACTGGTGGCCGCGTCCCATGTAGATACCGTCGATGTACATGCCCACCGACTGCTCGAAGCCCTGGTTGTTGCCCGAGCCCACGCCGCGCATGTAGATGTTGGTGTTGATCGCTGCGACGTCGATGTGCAGGTTAGGCACGTACTGCGCGATCTTGGTCATGTCCTGCACGCCGGCGGCCTTGATCTGCTCGCCCTGGATCGCGGTGAGCGAGATCGGCACATCCTGGAGGCTCTCCGCGCGCTTTTGCGCCGTGACGATGATCTCCTCCAGCTCCAACTGCGCGCGGGCCGTGCCGGGCAGCAGGGAAGCAGTGATGGCAGCAGCCAGAACGGACAAACGGAAAGAGGGCGTATGCATGGTGAGATCCCCTGAACAGTTAGTGTTATTTTGCGGGAACACGGAAGTACTTTTCACGCAAGCCTGCTGACTATAGAAATGCAACAGGCAATTGGTCAAAGCATCTTTCGAGGGCTGCGTGCACCGAAGGAAAGTAGGCGGCGTCAGCCTCGCCCACTTACGCTCACCCGATCGCCGACACCCCCACCAGTGCCAGCGTCGGCTTGCCCTCCTCCTTCGCAAGCGCCTTGTCCACGGTGAACGTCGCCTGCCAGTCGTTCAGCCCCTGCGGGTCAACCAGCACCTGCGCGATCGTCCACGTACCGGTGCGCTCATCCTGCGTGACGTACGTGCGCGTGTGGTTGCGAGCGTCCGGATCCAGCAGGATGCGTTCGTGCTCGACGTAATAGGGTTCCATCGCCACGCGCAACTCCTCTGCGGTCCACGGTGGAGTCAACGCTGCCGCTGCGTCATAGCGATGCGCGGCGAGCGCGCGCAGGAAGTGGAACACTTCGATGCGGATCAGCGCCGTGAACTCGCGCTTGTTCTTCGTGATGTCGACCGGCTCTGGCGCTTGAGCCACGTCTTCTGCAGCAACCAGTTGCTCGGGGTGTTTCATCCGCTCCCATTCGTCGAGCAGGCTGCTGTCGATGCCGTGCAGCAGCCCTGCCAGCCAGTCCTCGATCTCCAGCAGATCCTCATTCTTGAACGCGGGCGGGACCGTCTGCGCAAGCACCTTGTGCACGCTCGATACATGCCGGAGCAGCACGCCTTCGGAGCGCTCGAGATCGTAGAGCTTGATGTAGTTGGCGAAGTCCGCGTAGTCCTCCACCATCTCGCGCACGATGCTCTTCGGCCGGATGTTTTCCTCGCCCACCCAGGGGTGCTTCAGCAGGAAGGCAGCGAAGGTGCCGTAGACGAATTCACGCTGCGGCTTGGGGTACTCGAGCTCGGCGAGCCTGGCGATGCGCTCCTCATACTCGATGCCCTGCTGTTTCATCTCCGCCATCTTTTCGGTCTTCAATGCGTCGAGCTGGCGACGCAGGATGATGTCCGGGTTCTCGAGGATGGATTCGATCAGCGTCAGCACATCGAGCGGATAACTGGCGCTCGCCATGTCGAGCAAATTCAGCGTGTCGAGCAGGTAAAGCGACAGCGCATGATTGAGCGAGAAGTCTTCCTGCAGGTCGATGTTCAGCCGCAGTTTCCCCGTCTTGTGGCGTTCCGACGTCGGCACGATCTCGATGATGTTCCGCTCGGCAAGCGAGCGGAATAGCTGCCATGCGCGTTTGCGATGCGCCTTTTTCTGAGTCGGCGTGTCGTGGCTGTCACGGATGATCTGCTGCATCGCGCGGCAGCCGTCTCCCTTGCGGCTCAGCACCTGCAGCAACATGGCGTGCGTGACCATGAACCTTGATACCAGCGGTTCAGGCGGTGCCGCCTGCAACTTCGCGAAGGTATCGCCCGTCCACGTGACGAAACCCTCGGGCGGTTTCTTCTTGACGAGCTTCTTCGCTTTCTTCGGATCCCCGGCTATTCGCGCATCTATCCGCGCGTTCTCGAGTACGTACTCGGGCGCCAGCGCAACCACGAAGCCGATGTCGTCGAAACCCTTGCGCCCCGCGCGACCGGTAATCTGGTGAAAGTCGCGCGCGGTGAGCGTGGCGGTCTTCGATCCACTGTATTTGCTGAGTTGCGTGAGCAGCACCGTGCGGATGGGTACGTTCACACCCACGCCTAGCGTGTCGGTGCCGCAGATGATTTTCAGCAGGCCTTTCTGCGCCAGACGCTCGACCAGGATGCGGTATTTCGGCAGCAACCCCGCGTGATGCAGCCCGATGCCGTGGCGCAGGAAGCGCTTGATGTCCTTGCCATAGGGGCTGTTGAACCTGACGCCGATGAGAGCCTCTGCGATCGCGGCTTTTTCCTCTGCCGTGCAGTAGTTCTGGCTCATCAGGTTCTGCGTGGTCTGCGCCGCGTCGTTCTGTGTGAAGTGCACGACGTACACAGGCGCCTGCTGCGACGCCACCAACTCCTTCACCACGGTTTCCAGCGGCTCCTTGTCTTCGTAGCGGAAGTTCAAGGGCACCGGGCGCGTCGCCGAGGCCACGACCGTGGTTTCGGCACCCGTCAGGCGGGTCAGGGCTTTCTCGAAAAAAGCGGTAGCGCCGAGCGTGGCGGACATCAGCAGGAAGCGCGACCTGGTCAGCGTCAGCAACGGCAACTGCCATGCAACGCCGCGCGAGACGTCGGAGTAATAGTGGAACTCGTCCATGATGATGTCGCCGAAGCTCGCATCCGCACCTTCGGCGAGAGCGACGTTCGAGAGGATTTCCGCCGTGCAGCACAGGATCGGGGCATCGCGGTTCACCGTGGCATCACCCGTGGCGATGCCGACGTTCTCCGGCCCGAAATCACGGCACAACGCGAGGAATTTCTCGTTCACCAGCGCCTTGATGGGGCAGGTGTAGACACTGCGCCGCCCGCGAGCCATCGACTTGAAATGCAGCGCGGTGGCTACCAGTGATTTCCCCGAACCGGTAGGCGTGTTGAGGATGACGTTCCTGTCTTCGAACAACTCGAGGATGGCTTCTTCCTGCGCCGGGTAGAGCGTCAGATTCTGCTCTGCCACGTAGTCGAGGTAATGGCCCAGCAGATCGCCGCCGGAGCAATCGCGCGACGCGGGAAGGCGGCGTAACAGCGGATGGTCAGTCATGGGCTGTCGGTGCTGCGTGGATCATGGATCAGTGCCCGCCGCTTTTCTGCTCGGCGACCATCCTGCGCACATCCGCCCGCAGCGCGCGCGCATCGAAGAGGATGCCGTCCTTGATCGTGTAGTCCACGCCACCCACCCGCGCGAGCGTGCCGTCTTCGCCGAGGCGCAGATGCCCCGTGCCGTAGAGCACCTTGAGGTTGGCGAGCGGGTTCTCTTTCAGGATCACGAGGTCTGCGAGTTTGCCTGCCTCCACGGATCCCAGGTCATTCACACGCCCCAGGGCCTCGGCGCCGCTCAGCGTAGCCGCGCGAATGACCTCGATTGGATGGAAACCCGCCTCGCGCAGCAGTTCCAGTTCCTGGATCGTGCCGAAGCCGTAGATCTGGTAGATGAAACCCGAGTCGCTGCCCACAGTGACGCGGCCGCCGTGGTTCTTGTAGTCGTTCACGAAGGCCATCCAGCGCTCGTAGTTGTGGCGCCACGCCACTTCGTCCTCCGTGCCCCAGTCGAAGAAATAGCTCCCGTGGTTGGCGCGGTTGGGTTCGAAGAATTTCCACAAGGCAGGCATCGTGTATTCGTCGTGCCAGTCGGCACGGCGTGCGCGCATGAGGTCGCGGCTCGCGATGTAGATGTTGAAGGTGGGGTCGAGCGTGAAATCCCGCGCGATCAGCTCATCGCGCACGGCATTCCATTTCTCGCTGCCGGGTGCTGCCGCCTGCGCCCACAGACGCCCCGCTTGCCCGAATCGGTGCGCCTCGTCCTGGTAGTTGTAGTCGGGCGGATACTGCTGCACGGTCTGGCCTTCGAAGAGCGCCTCGGGCAGGCCGTACCAGTGCTCCATGCTGCCCAAGCCCCAGCGCGCGGTATCGAGCACGTTCACGCGGGCGACTTCAAGCTGCGCGTGGTGGCAAGCGCTGCCCATGCCGAGCTTGCGGACCTCGTCCAGACCCGCCTGCATGATGTCGGGGCGATAACCCATGCACTTGATGCCCAGCGCGCCTTTCTTCTGCACCTCGCGCACCCACTGCCGCGCCTGCTCGGGCGTGGTGAAGGGCGTCTTGCGGTCAAGACCGAAGGCCGCGAACGGGAGGATCCGCGGCGCGGTGATGGCGTTGGCGGCGCTGCGCCGCGATTCCGACACGCAGCCTTCCAGACCGTCGAAACAGCCGGGTTCGCGCACTGTGGTGACGCCATGCCCCAGCCACAACTTGTAGGAGTACTCCGCAGGTACGCCCTGGTCCTTGCCGGCGATATGGGCGTGCATGTCGACAATGCCGGGCATGAGGTAGTGGCCGCTCAGATCCATCTCACGTCCGCCCTCGCGGAGCACGGGGCGCTTCTGCGGATCCACTGGCACGCCGGGAAAACCCACGATCGCGACATCCATGATGCGGTTACCTTCGATCACCACATCCGCAGGCCCGAAGGCCGGCGCGCCGGCACCGTTGATCACCGTGACGTTGCGCAGGATCAGCTGGGTGTAGGGCCCCTCCCCTTCTTTGCGCTCCGGCGCCGGTACGATCTGCGCGTGAGTGAGCGATGCGAGCAGGGTGAGCGCAGCAAGCGTGAGGAGGCGCATGTAGGGGGCTCCGTTTATTGCTGGATGATACGCGAGGGCCATACAGGTGAGGGCTGCACGAGTGTTCACAGGCTGCAACTCTGTGCCAGCATGCAGCTTCACTCCCCCCCCAACGGATCCACACCGATGCACGTGCTGCGCACACCCGAAGAGCGCTTCCGCGATCTGCCCGATTACCCATTCGCGCCGCACTACCTGCAGCTCTCGCCGGAGCTGCGCATGCACTACGTGGACGAGGGCCCGCGTGACGCCGCCCCCGTGCTGATGCTCCACGGGGAGCCCAGCTGGTCGTATCTCTACCGTCACATGATCCCGCCAGTGGCGGCCGCGGGCTTGCGGGTGCTGGCACCCGATCTGGTGGGCTTCGGCAAATCCGACAAGCCCACACAAAAATCCGATTACACCTACGCGCGGCACGTGGCATGGATGCGGCAGTGGATCGAGGCGCTGGATCTGCGCGAGATCACGCTGGTCTGCCAGGACTGGGGCTCGCTGATCGGCCTGCGATTGCTCGCCGAGATGCCCGAGCGCTTCGCCCGCGTGACGCTGAGCAACGGTGGGCTACCCGAGGGAAAGTTCGCGTCCAAGGCCTTCGCGAAATGGCGCGCGTTCTCGCGCTGGAGTCCGATATTCCCCATCGGTCGCATCGTGCAGGCCGGTACGCGCCGCAAACTATCAGCGGCGGAAATCGCCGCCTACGACGCGCCCTTCCCCGGCAATGCCTTCAAGGCGGCCACGCGCATCTTCCCTTCGCTCGTGCCCGTGGAGCCCGACAATCCCGCGGTGCCCGATCAGCTCCGCGCGTGGAAAGTACTGGAGACCTGGGACAAGCCCTTCATCTGCTGCTTCAGCGACAAGGACCCCATCACCCGCGGCGGCGACACGCTGATCCTCGGCCGCGTGCCGGGCACGCAGGGCCAGCCGCACACGACGCTCCGCGGCGGGCACTTCGTGCAGGAGGATGATCCGGAGGGATTTGTCGCCGTGATACTCAAGGCGTGCGGGCGTATGCAGTAAGTGGGCAAGCGGAGACAAACGCGTTGTCGCGAGCGAACCCCAAGGGCGGCGATGCTCGCCAAGGCAGGAAATGCCCGGGGATTACTTGGGGAACAGGAACGTCACCCCTGCCCGTACACCGAATCCCTCCGGCCCTGCGTCAGGCGACTCTGCCCAATAGCGCGCACCGAGGGACACCTGCAGGATCTGCGAGCGCACCTTGAGGAGCTGCGACACCGACACATTCACGGGCACGGACCACTGCTCGCCTTCCCAGTCGTAGGTCGACTCGGTGTTCACGCTGAACGTGGTCTTGGTATGTGTGACGTACGACAGGAAGGGTTGCATGAACGTTGCGCTGACGTCGGCGCGGGATCCGCTGCCCGCGAACGATTCGATATGGTTCAGGAGCACGCCGTAGGTCCAGGGGCCTTGTTGCCGCAAGGCCACGCCCGTGGGGCCCGCGCCCCACTTTTCACCGCCCAACGTATCGTCGGTGGCTGTCGCATACAGGAACACAGGACCTGCCGCGAGGATCCATCCGCATACCGGGTCCTTGGGCGAGAAGAAAACACTCTGCACCACATCGCCGAGCCCGGATTCACTGTAGCCCGGAGGAACATCGTGCGAACTCACCACGGGAACGATGGTGCGTACGATGAGGTTCCAGTCTTCGTTCAGCGAAAACGGGACAACCGGCTGAATGTTCAGCACCGACCGGGAGCCGTCGTCATCCCTGCCGAAGTCGGTGTCGTAGTTGTACTGCAGCGGCACGCTGATGAGGCTGGCAACGGGATTGGACAGTTTCTTGGCAAGTTCCGCAGCTGAATCTTCCTGCGCCTGCGCGCTCGTGAACACGAGGCACCCTGCCACCAGAACCCCGTAAGGCATGAACATGCGTACTACTCCTGCTGCATCCACCATATGGCCCGATCCTTTACTGCCCCAACCGTCCTGCAATGAGCGCTCAGCCCGCGCGCGTAAGCACCACCTGCGCAGGCATCGGCGCTGGAAAGCCGGCCTCGGCAAGAGACTCGCGGATGGCGCGATTGCCATCGAAATAGACCTGCCAGTAATGGTCGGTGTGGCAATAGGGACGCACTGCCAGCACCGGGCCCACGAGGTTGAAGTCGAGGATCTCGACTTCCGGTGCCGGCGTTGTCATCACGTTCGGGATGCCGGACATACGGGCTCGAAGCAGCTCCATGGCTGCAACGTGGTCTGCACCGCCGGCGAGCTGGCACTTGAGCTCGACGCGGCGGTGCGGGTTGCTGCTGAAGTTCTGGATCGTGTCACCGAAGATCTTGCCGTTGCCCACGATGGTGTGGACGTTGTCAGGGGTGTCGATTGCCGTCGCAAATAGACCGATTTCCTTGACCGTGCCAACAACGCCCGCGGCACTGATGAAGTCACCCACCTTGAACGGTTTGAGAACGATCAGGAATGCGCCCGCCGCCAGGTTGGACAGCAAGCCGCCCCAGGCTGCGCCAATGGCAATGCCCACGCCCGCGACAAGCGCGGCGAAGCTCGTGGTCTCGATGCCGCAGTACCCGAGGATGGCTACGACGAGGGCGATGTTAAGCGCAACATTGAGGATGTTCCCCAGATAGCGCATGAGGGTAGGGTCGACTTGCTGGCGCTGCAGAACCTGTTGCAGAAGGCGCCCCACCAGGCCGATCAGATAGCGACCCACGATCCAGAACGCGAGAGCGACGCCAACCTTCATGGCTCCGGAACTGAGGTAGCCGACTATCACTTCCTGGTATGCACTGATCGATTCCACGGCGGTACTCCTGTTGGTGTTATGTGTGTGTGCGTCGCGGCAAAGCTGCTAATCAGTCGACTCTGACGACATCGGGTGGCATCCACGTTCCGTCAATGACCGCCGCGTCTGCCCAATAGGCGCGGATGTAGAGCGAGAACTCGCCTTCCGGCGCAGGAACCCAATTGGTCTCTTTCGTTTTTCCGGGCGAATTTTGGAACAGGTGATGCTCGTTGTAAACCGTGAGAGACCAGAAGCCCTTCACAGGCGGTTCCTGCCCTTTGGTGAAGGTCACGGAGTAACTGTGCTTGCCTTCCAACTGCCGACCTTCGCTGTCGAAGTCCCGATAGAGGTACTTCGTCTCGGTAGGCCGGTTGTCGTACATGTTCGATTTCGCCGTGGCGGTTCGATTCAGGTAATCAGTGCCCCACTGCGCATTGTTGACCGGAGAATTCCAACCATTGCCCGCGGCACGACCATTCTGGTCCCACCGGAAGAAGGGCTGGATGGTGTCCGTGTCGGCCGCGACGAAAGACTCGATGAGAGCCTGCTTGGTCGCAGGATCCTGCTCGGCCGCCGCCCAGACCGAGGAAATCCATGCGTAGAGCGCTTCCTCGCCCGGTAGCGGTGGCACGAGCTTCATCACACCCGGCAGTTGCTCATAGAACTTCTCTGGAACCACCCACTTGGTCTCGCCCACCAAACCCGGAGGCGTCGGCCAACGCGGCAGCTTGCTCCAGTCACGGATCTTCAGCGTGCCGTCGAACTGGCTGAGAGGATAAAACACGATCTGGTTGATGAGCGGCTGGACGGCCCTCGTCTCGGCAGCACTGTCGCCTTTGAAAATGCGCGGGATGGAGAATGCCAGTTCGGTCGAGGAGCGTACGATCGCGGTAATGCCTGCCGGCTTTTCACCCGTCCAGTTCGGGCCGACCATCATGTAGAAACCCGGCTTGGTCCCGTAGGGTTTTCCGATTTCCGCAAACTGGTCAGTGCGCGCGTCGTAGAGCGCATAGACCCAGAATCGATCACCGAAATCCGGGACCTGGAAAACGACCGGCTCCTTGTCGAGTGCGTAATAACCCGCGCCATAGACGACGTCCTGGTTCGGGCAGGTCACGAAGGTCTGGGACGGGTCGACGTAGTCCGTCAGCATCGCGGCCTCGTTCACCGGGGCCATCGGCACCACACCGCCATTCAATCACGCGACGTTGCCATTCTGGCCGGTCACATAAGCAAAGCCTGCGCGTCGGTTATGCGAGTTGACCATCGCATATCCCCAGACATAGGCCATCCGCCCGATCGTCTGTACATAGGCTTTGCTCATCTTCGTGCCCGGAGGGGGCGTGGGCACGTCCGCGGCGATGCGGGGTAGCGGCACCTGCTGCGCGTGGGCACCCGTAAATCCCAGCGCAGACAGCAATAGGGCTGTCGCCAGACGTTTGAAGACGGAGGTGATCATTCGAATTTCCCTGTCAGCGATGGTTGACGCACTCCGTTGCCGAACGGTCCGAGCCGGACCAAGGCAAAAACCGATCACTGCATTTTCTGCAAATCGTCGGGTTTCCAACTCTTGTCCATGGCCGCATCGGTAGGGCCGTAAAGCCGGAGAATGACGAAGAAACCTTTGCCCGGAACCGTTGCTATCCAGTTTTTCTTCTTGCCTGCAGGCGCCTTAGGGCCAAGGTAGAGGTCGGTGCTGCCATCGGCATTGCGCACAGGCTTGTCGCGTGAGCCCAGCGATGGGAAGGGCTGCCCGTTGGCGAGTCCCGAGGCGTTTTCCGCCTCATAGAGCGTGACCGACCAGAAGTTCGCCGCGGGGATATCGGGCGGCAGGTTCAAGCGATAGGTGCTGCCTCCCGACAGATTCTCACCGGCCGCGTCCCTGAACGCGATCATGTACTTCGCCCCCTTGCCGGGAATCTGGGAGAGCATCCCCGGGCTGACCGAGTAGTAGTCGGTGAAGAACCAGATGCGCGTATCGAGATCCAGGTAGCGTTCCGCCGTCCTGCGCCAGCCGAGGTCGAAGGGGCCGGCGGGGTTCGCCGGCGTCGCATCGGCCATGGGATTGGTCCAGCGACGATCCGGATAGATCAGCAAGGAGCGCCCGCTGACATTCTCCTTGAAGCCGATCACCCGGCTCATCTTGTAGGCGGTGCGTGCCGCACGATCAAGGATCGAGCGGGTGCGCGCATCCGGGTTGAACAGCTGATCCTTGACGATGCCGATGGCAGCCAGCATTCCCAACGAATCGGGGTTCGCCAAGTGCGGACCCTCGGTGTCGATCAGTTGTTTGAGCTGATCGAAGGCACGGCCATCGCTCACGGGCAGCAGGTTCGCAGGAACGCCGGATGCATCGGGGAAGACCATTGGCTTGGCGGTTTCCTTGCCGTTCAACGGATAGATCTTCGACTGTTCGATCAGTGCAACGGGGGGCTTCAGGTTGCGAGGATCCTGGTAGAAAGCGCGCAGGAAGATGAACACGTTGTTGGTGCTCGACCGATAGACGTAGTGCCCTGCGGGCACCTCACCGGTATAGCCCGGCGGAAGCAGCAGAAACTTTCCGCCTTTACCCGCATCCGGTCCCGGCAAACCGACATCCCCGGCATATCGCCCACCGTCCACCGGGATGGGTTGCTGCCAGAAATCCATCAGGATGCCTTGCAGGTTCGGCGGTGCCTCGAACACCAGCGGGCCGTCCTTGCCGAGGTCCACGTAGCTCATCGCATAAATGACGTCCGAGTTGGGTGTCGTCACCAACGTTTTGGCATCGAGTCTCTTTTTCCAGATCGGCAGAACGTTGTATCCCGCGCCGAATACCGTCTCCGAGCCGTGCTTCATGCCCAGCGTGTTTACGAGAGGCAACGCCCAGAGGTAGGCCTGCGTCGCCCGCTGGAAGAGCAACTCATCCATCAGCTCGAGGCTTGTCTCCTCGGTCGGACGGTTCTCCTCGAAAGGGGCATTCGCAAGGGCATCGAAACGCCCCGTGTCGGCCCCAAGGGGGGCTGCGACCGAGAGTGCAGAGGCGACGAACACGGCGGCGATGAATCCCGGCGTCCATCTGGAATGCATCATTGGACATTCTCCAGAGAATGAGTGGTTTAACGGAGGCGTTATGCCCCCGTCAGGAGGGAAATCATTCTCTGGTCCACCACCGGGATAAGGCAAAGTCGTTTTTCAGATCAATCCCATGTCATTTGGTTATAGTGTGGGCACCATTGGCCAACCCAATGACTCGCCATGAAAATCAAACTCCGTCTTCTCTATCAGGCACAGGCCCTGCTGGAGCAGGGAAGCTTCAGCCGTGCGGCAGAGAAGCTGAACCTCTCTCAACCTGCGCTCAGCCGAGGCATCAAGGAACTCGAGGATCAGGTCGGGTTGCAGGTTTTTCAGCGCAAGCGGTCCGGTCTCGAATTGTCGGATTTCGGCCGCATGTTCATGCAGCATGCTGCTGAACTGATACTTGCCGCCGAGGATCTAGAGCGCGAGGTTGCACTCGCCCGGGGACTCGAGACCAGCCAGGTCTCGATCGGAGCCGGCCCCTACGTGATGGCCTCGCTCATGCCGATCTGCACGCCGGACTTCATAGCCGCGCATCCTGCCGTTCGTCTGAAGATCCTGACCGACTCCCCCTCCGTTGTCGGGCGACTCGTTCGCACGCGCATAATCGATCTCGGTATCGCCGAGGCGAGCACGCTTGAGAGCTACGACGACCTTGAGGTCGTTACACGACTCTCGCCTCTTCAAGGCTATCTCATGGTGCGCAAAGGACATCTGCTGACGTCCAGGGCGCAGCCCAGGATCGTCGATGTACTGGAGTACCCGTTTGCACAAGTCATCACCCTGCCACCCCGCGTCCTGAAGCCGGTTCTGGCAGCGCGGCGCCTCCCGCACGCCCGCTCCAGGGTGGAGTCCAGGCCTTTCCCGGCCATCGAATGCCCGACGCTGGATCTCGCGGTGCAGATCGTGACCAACTCCGATGCATTCATGTTCGCCGCGCTGGGCATGGTGCGCGCGGAAATCGAGCAAGGCCGGATGGTGCCCGTACTCTGCGAGCCATGGATGCACAGCAACTGGTGTGTCGTAAAGCTGCGGAAACGAAGCATGTCACCCGCCATGACCGCGTTTGTAAAGAAAGTGGAGCAGGCGCACGAAAAAGTGGTCCGCGACGAGGAGGAACTCCGTGCGCTCTGGTATCGACCGGCAGACTCGATGCCGAATCCCGCAAAGCCGCGTCGCAGGAAGCCTGCGACTCGTTGAATCGGCAGCAGCGGTGATTGCGTTGCTAAGCAGGGGCATCCGCACACCACGCTGCGCGGCAGGCACCTCGGGCGGGAGGATGTGATCCGGAGGGATTCGTGGGGGTGATCCTGAACGCATGCGGGCGCAGGCGGTAAGGGCGGCGTTCAGCGCTCCGACCTGGCGATGATCTCGTCATTAGTTGCAGCAGCACCCGTCTGGTCGAGCCGCTGTCGGACGCGACGGCCCACGTCCCGCAGCCACGGGCGTGCGGCCCAGTGGCGCTCGGCGAAGGCTGCAATCTCCTGCTGCTGCTTCAGGGTGGCGCCAATCATGTCGATGCCCTCCGCCAGCATCTGCCGATGCCGTGCGGCCAGATGGAAGACAAAACAGGATTCCGGGGTGCGCACCGTGAGATCACCGAGATCCACGCTGACGCGGAGCGGCGCGCTGCTGCGTGCCGCTTCCGCGACCAGTGCGCGCACCTCCTGCGGCGCAAGCGCCAGCGCAAGCAATCCGTTGTTCACCGCGTTCGACTGGAAGATCTCGCCAAAGCTCGGCGCGATCACCGCCTCGATGCCGAACTGCTGCAGCCCCCACACGGCGTGCTCGCGGCTGGATCCGCAACCGAAGTTCGCACCGCCGATCAGGATGCGCGTCTGCGCCCATGCAGGCTGGTTCAGCACGAAATCCGGTCGCGGGCTGCCGGCGCCATCGAATCGCAGATCCCACAGCAGGCCCTTGTCGAGGCCTGCTTTGTCGATGCCGCGCAGGAACTGCTTGGGCATGATCTGATCGGTGTCGAGGTTGTCGATGTCGATCACCGCAGCAATACCTTCGATCGTCCGGGTGCCACTCATGGCAGCACCTCCAGCGTGCGCACATCGACAATATGTCCCGTGACCGCGGCAGCCGCCGCCATCGCCGGGCTCATCAGGTGCGTGATCGCGCCGCGCCCCTGACGGCCTTCGAAGTTGCGGTTGGTGGTGGAGGCGCAACGCTGTCCGGGCTCTGCCAGATCGTCGTTCATGGCAAGGCACATCGAACAGCCCGGACGCCGCCACTCGAAGCCCGCTTCCGCGAACACCCGCGCCAGACCCTCTTCCTCGGCCTGCTTTTGCACGGCGCCCGAACCCGGCACCACCATGGCGCGCACACCGTGAGCCACTCGCCGACCGCGTATCACCGCCGCCGCTGCGCGCAGATCTTCGATGCGGCCGTTGGTGCAGGATCCGATGAAGACGATCTGCACCGGCAGCCCCTGCAGCGACATTCCCGGCGACAGGCCGCAGTAGTCCAGGGCGCGCGTCGTACCTGCCTCCGGGTGGTCAGCCGTGCCGGGTATGCGTCCGTCGATGGGAATCGTCTGGTCGGGGCTGGTGCCCCAGCTCACCTGCGGCGCAACGCCGGAGGCATCGAAGCTGTACTCGCGCTCGAAGCTCGCGTCGTGATCGCTGTGCAGTTCCATCCAGTCGAGGCGTGCGGCGGCAACATCGATGTCGGAGGCGCGCGCCAGCACATAGGAAACGGCAGTCTCGTCAGGGGCGATCAATGCACCCCGGGCGCCCGCTTCCACGGCCATGTTGCAGAGCGTGAAGCGCGCTTCCACCGACAGCGCGAGGATCGCATCACCACAGAACTCCACCACGAAACCGCGCGCGCCCTGCGCACCGATCCGGCTGATGATCATCAGGATCAGGTCTTTGGCGGTGGTGCCCTGCGGCAAGCCGCCGTCAACCCGTACACGCATCTCCTGCGCCCTGCGGT
>JBILEG010000279.1:0-4977 GCA_044352225.1 Pseudomonadales bacterium
CTGCAACCTCCACGCGCTCCTCGCCGAGAACTTCCTGCCGGAGCCTGCTGCCGGTGGGCGCTTGCGCGTGTCGCCGGTGGGTATTGGCGGCAGTGTGTATCGGCCCTTGGAAGGTAGTGCCGAGCTCCCGCCGGTGTTTGCGGAGCTGCTCGCCAAGGCCTCGCTGATTGCGGATCCCTTCGAGCAGGCATTCTTCGCGATGGTGCATTTGCCGTACCTGCAGGCCTTCGATGACGTGAACAAGCGCGTGTCGCGGCTGGCCGCCAACATCCCGTTGATCAGGCAGAACCTCTGCCCGCTCTCCTTTGTCGACGTGCCGGAACGGGCCTATGTCGACGGGCTGCTGGGCGTCTATGAGCTGAACGATGTTTCCCTCATGAGGGACGTTTTCGTGTGGGCCTACGAGCGCTCGTGCGGGCGCTATTCCCTCGTGCGCCAGTCCCTCGGCGAGCCCGATCCTTTCCGGATGCGCTACCGCGACGACCTCAAGCGTCTGGTCGCCGCGGTCGTCGTCGGTGGCATGGACAAACCCGCTGCGATTGCGGCGATCCGAGCCGAGGCCGCGGCGGTTGCCGCCGAAGCTGACCGCGCGCGGTTCATCGAGATCGCCGAGATCGAGTTGATGGCGCTGCACGCCGGCAACATCGCGCGCTATCGCATCCGCCCGGCGCAGTTAGAGGCGTGGCTGTTGACGTGGGCCTGAGGCGTGGCGGGAGCGCCTTCACTCCTCGCGCTTGAACACCAGCCCGCCCTTCACCACCACTGGCACGTTTTCCAGCAGCGTGATGTCGTCCAGCGGATTGCCCCGCACGGCGATCAGATCACCGAAGCGCCCCGGCACCAGCGCGCCCACGCGGTCATCCCAGCCCATGTAGTGTGCTGATACAGAGGTGGCGGCGCGGATCGCATCCATTGCGGGCATGCCGCGTTCCACCATGATGCGGAACTGCCGTGCGTTCAAGCCGTGCGGATACACCGCGGCGTCGGTGCCGTAGACGATCGGCGCGCCTGCTTTCCACGCCTTGGTGAAGGCCTGCCGCTGCGCCTCGGTGGTCTCATCGTTCTTGCGCAGGAATTCCTCGGGCCAGCCCTGCTCGCGCCCAACGGTTGCGATGTAGTCGCCGTTGTAGACGTCCATCGAGAGCGCCACCTTGTGTTTTGCCGCGAGGGCTATCGCTTCGTCGTCGGCGAGCGAGGCGTGCTCGATGGTGTCGGCGCCGGCCAGGATCGCCTCCTTGATCGATTGCGCGCCGTGCGCGTGCGCGGCCACCTTGATGCCGGCTGCGTGCGCCACCTGCACGACGGCGCGCAACTCCTCGGGTGTCATCTCGGGCGCGCCCGGCACGCCGCCGTAGGCCAGCACCGCGCCGGATGCGATCAGCTTGATGAAGTCCGCGCCGTTCGAGATGGCGAGCCGCGTCTTCTCTGCAAATTGCTCCGGCCCTCGGGCTACGCCCATGCGGACGTGCGGCGGTATGTCTTTTTCCGGCACGCCGGGCACCAGCAAGTCGCCGCCGCCGCCGGGAATGGTCAGGTAGATGCCAGCGGCCTGTATGCGCGGGCCCGCCACTTCGCCGCGGTTCACGCGGTCACGGATGTCGTTCTCGGCCCAGGCGATGTAAGCACCGGGGCTGCGGACCGAGGTGAAGCCTGCAGCCAGCGTGATGTTGGCGTTCTCCTGCGCCACGGTGCGTTGCGTGGTCGCGTCCCGCGTGAAGTAGATGCGCAGGTCACGGGTGTCGTCGGGGCGGTCGGCGATGTGATCGTGCATGTCGATCAGGCCGGGCAGGCAGGTGTGGGTGCCCAAGTCCAGCACCTCGCCTTGCTCGCTCGCGCCGGCAGCAGGGCCGGCGTAGGTGACGCGGCCGTCCCGGATCACCACCGTCGCATCTTTGATCGGTGCGTCCGCGATGCCGTCGATCAGCAGTCCGCACCGCACGGTGAGCGTTCCGGAATCTGGCGTGAAAGGGGCGGTGACGACCGGGGGAGCAGCGCTGGCGCCTGCCGCGAGCAGCGCTGATGACAACATCAGGATACGGCTGAGCGATGTTCTGCTTGGCATGTGCGCCTCCTCGTAAAGCGGTGCGTTGAACCCGCGTGCCTTGCGCGTGTGCGGGCGTCCCGTTGCGTGACCGAGGCGATCATAGCCCATGGGCTGGTATCCTCCGCGCATCGCATCAAGGCGGACCTGACATGACCCGATTGTTGTTCCTCGATGGCGGCACCGGCCGCGAACTCAAGCGCATTGGCGCACCTTTCCGTCAGCCCGAGTGGTCCGCGCTGGCACTGATCGAAGGGCCCGAGTTCGTGAGTCGCGTGCATCAGACTTATGTGGATGCCGGCGCGGACATCATCACCACCAACAGCTATGCGCTCGTGCCGTTCCATCTGGGCGAGGAGCGGCATGTCCGCGATGCGGCAAGTCTTGCGGCCCTCGCGGGTCGCCTCGCGCGGGAGGTGGCAGACGCCGCGCCACGCCCCGTGCGCGTGGCGGGCTCGTTGCCGCCCGTGTGCGGCTCCTACCGCGCCGATCTGTTCGACACGGCTGCTGCGCGGCCGCTGCTGGACGTGCTGGTGCAGGCGATGCGTCCCTTCGTCGATCACTGGCAGGCTGAAACGCTGAGCGCCATCGCCGAGGCGGAACTGGTCCGCGAGGTGATCGGCAACGACGGCAAGCCGCTGTGGGTTTCCTTCACGCTCAGCGATTCGGGCGAACACGGCGAGGTGCCGTGCCTGCGTTCCGGCGAGACTGTCGAACAGGCCGTGCGTGTGGCCGCTCGGCTTGGCGCCGAGGCTGTGCTCTTCAACTGCAGCCAGCCCGAAGTGATGGGCCCGGCGGTGTCGGTGGCCTTGCAGGTACTCGCGGGCCTTGCGCCCGATGTGCGGGTGGGTGTGTACGCCAACGCCTTCCCGCCCATGAGCGCGGAGGCCGAGGCCAATTCCACGCTGTGTGACATCCGCGCGGATCTCGACCCCGAAGGCTACTTGCAGTGGGCACGGGATTGGGTGGGCAGGGGCGCGAGCATCGTGGGCGGTTGTTGCGGCATCGGGCCCGAGCACATCGCGCGACTGCGCGAGGCGCTTGCCGCAGACTGAGAGAATCATGGGACGCCACACCAGCATTCGCACCGACGCGCTGGCCGCTTTTCTCGGCTGCATCGATGCGGCCCTGCGGAGCAGCGAGGCGGATGAGTCTCTGGGCTGCATCGCGCGCAGTGTCGAGGCGTTGATCGAAGAGAGCCCCGTGTACTTCGGGATTTATCGCCGTGATGCGCCGCCGCTGGTGCTGGGGCCGGATGCCGGAGACGAGTGGAACCGCTCCTATACTGGCGGCCACTACCTGCTCGATCCCAGCTACGAGGCTTTCCTGCGCATGGGCGAGAGTGTCTGCCTGTTGCCGGCGCAGGCATTTCCGCGGGATTTCCGCAGCAGCGAATACTACCTCTCGTACTACCGTCCCTTCGGGATGGTCGACGAGATCTGTTTCCTGATCCGGCTTGACGATGACAGTGCGGCCTATGTCTCGGTGATGCGCCTCGGCAGCGTACGCGCCTTCAGCCCCGCGGAATGCCAGCGCCTTGCCGCGGTGCTGCCCGCCATCGACGGGGCGATGCGCCATGCCTGCAGTCTCCACGCGCGCGATGGCGCAGCGCCGGACGATGCCAGCCGTGCGCTGCACCGGCATCTGAGCGCGGCCTTCCGCGAGTTCGGCCGCGAGCAGCTGAGCGAGCGCGAATCCGAGGTCACGCGGCTCCTGTTGAAGGGCCTCGCACCGAAGGTGGTGGGACGCATGCTCGACATCGCGCCGGGCACGGTGCGCAACCACATCAAGAGCATCTACGCCAAGCTCGGCGTGCGCTCACAGGCGGAACTGCTGGCGGCGTTCTTCGATGCGCTGGGTGGCGAGCAGGCGGGCGCCGCGCCTCCGGCATAGCCTCATGAGGGCAGGGACTGGCTGGTCAGGCGCGGGTTATAAGGTCGTACAAATCCGCTGATCGAGCAGGCAAGCGCATGAACGCACCTCTTCAAGTCCCCCGTGAAGCAGGCCTTACCGAGGCCCTCGACCGTCGCCACCTGATGCACCCCTTCGCCGACCTGCACCACATGGCGCAGAGCGAACGCACGGTCATCGCCCGCGCCAAGGGGAACTACGTGTGGGACGAGAGCGGGCGCCGCTTCCTCGACGGACTGGGCGGCATGTGGTGCAGCAATATCGGTCACGGCCGCGAGGAAATGGCCGATGCCATCTCCGAGCAGGTGCGCACCCTCGATTACTACTCGCCCTTCGACGATCTCTGCAACCCGGCGATGGCCGATCTGGGCGCGAAGCTCGCCTCCTACGCGCCCGGCGACCTGAACCGCGTGATCTTCAGCACCTGTGGCTCCACCGCTGCTGATTCGGCCATCCGCATCGTGCACCACTACTGGCACCGGCTGGGGCAGCCGCAGCGCCAGCACATCCTCACGCGTCACCACGCCTATCACGGCAGCACCTACATCACCGCCAGCCTGAGCGATCCGGGCTACAGCGACGGCTGGCTGCGCGAGGAGGGCTTCGTGCATCACCTGCAGTCGCCCTACATCTACCGCAACGGACGCGGCATGACGGAAGCCGAGTTCTGCGATGTGCTGATCGAGGAAATGCGCAGCACGATCGAACGTATCGGCCCGGACCGCGTGGCCTGTTTCATCGGCGAACCGATTCAGGGCTCCGGTGGCGTGATCGTGCCACCGGCGGGCTACCACAGGCGCAGCCTCGAGCTCTGCCACTCCTACGGGATTCTCTACGTCAGCGATGAGGTGGTGACGGCCTTCGGGCGGCTCGGGCACATGATTGCCTCCGAGGCGCGCTTCGGCATCACGCCCGACATCATCACCTGCGCGAAAGGGCTTACCTCGGGTTATGTGCCGCTTGCGGCCACGATCCTCTCTGATCGCATCCACGAGGTGCTCAGTGCGCCCGGTGCCTATTTCAAC
>JBILEG010000280.1:0-4966 GCA_044352225.1 Pseudomonadales bacterium
ACGCTCCGCCAACGCGGACATCGCGGCCTTCGCATTGATTGTTGATGCGAAAGACGAAGCATCTGCACGGTTTTACCGCCACCACGGGTTCCGTGCGTTTTCTGAAAAGCCCTTTGTGCTGTTTCTGCCTATGGCGTCCATCAGCGGCCTGGTCGGGTGATGGTGGGCGCCACCGGTTGGCGGCAGGCGAGGTGTGCTTCCGAACCAAAGAGAAAACGCTAGACTCCCGCAAGCCCGCTCAAGGAGAAACCGCAGTGCCAGGTCAAGGATCCGCAGGAAACGTCATCTCGGCGCTCGCCAGCCTGTTCATCCCGGGGTTGGGGCAGTTACTGCAGGGGCGGTTGCTTGCCGCCATTGTGCAGTTCGTGTTTGCCGCCGTGCTGTGGGTCTTTTTGCTTGGGTGGGCGGTGCACCTGTATTCGATTCTTGATGCGGCGATGTTCAAGCCGAAGGGGTGAGGTGGGGCGCGGGGCGTGGCCTGGCCCTGCATCTGAGATGGAGGTCGCGGGCATGGCCCGCTCCTACGGGGAGTCAGGTCGCGGGCATGGCCCGCTCCTACGGGGGAGTCAGGTCGCGGGCGTGGCCCGCTCCTACGGGGGAGTCAGGTCGCGGGCATGGCCCGCTCCTACGGGGGAGTCGGGGCGCGGGCGTGGCCCGCGCCTGGGGGTCAGGTGAGGGCGGCGCAGACGTCGGCGAGGAATCGTGCGCCTGCCGCGCCGTTGATGACGCGGTGATCGCAGCCCAGCGTCAGCGCGCAGAAGCGTTCCACGGCCGGAGAGCCGTCGCGCATCACCAGGCGTTCCTGCAGCGCGCCCACGGCAAGGATCATCACCTGTGGCGGGTTGATGATGGCCGTGAAGCTGGTAACGCCCAGCATGCCCAAATTCGAGACGGTGACCGCTCCGCCTTGCAGGTCTGCCGAGGAGATGCCGCCTTTCTTGCAGCGCTCCACTGCGTTGCCTGCCGCTTCAGCAATCTGCGCGAGCGTGGCCGCGCCGATATCGCGTATCACGGGCGTGAGCAGGGTCTCGCCAGTATCCACCGCCAGTGCCACATCGATCGTGTTGAGCGTCTCGACGCTGCCGCCGCGCACGTTCAGGTTGAGCGAGGGGTGCTTGCCCAGCGCCTGCGCCACGGCATTCAGAAGCAAGTGGTTGATGGTGAGCGTCGACAAGCCGTCTTGCCGGTGCCGCGCCAACGCGGCGAGCGCCTGGTCCATCGGGCAATCGCGGTGCAGGTGGAAGTGCGGGATCGTCTGCTTCGCCATCACCATGCGCTCGGCGATGACCTTCTGCGCGCCAGAGAGATTGCGCACGGCGCCGGAGCCTGCGCGCTGTGCCGCGGCCCGCTCGATGTCATCGCGCAGGATCCTGCTGTAGAGCCCGGTGGCCGGAATCGTCCGGACGTCGATGCCCAGCCGCTCGGCCTTCCTGCGTAGGGCAGGGGTGATGCGTGTGTTGGCGCCTGTGACGGCGGGTGCTGCGGCAGCCGCTGTGACGGCTGCGGCCTCGGGCGCAGTGCGTGCCGCCGCGGCAGCAGGAGCTGCAGGCGCTGGGGCAGAGCGTGCCGCCGCTGCGGCGACGAACGCATCGACCTCCGCGTCTGTCACCGGCCCGGTCGCCATCACGCCGATCAGGGTGCCGACCTTCAGCTCATCGCCCTCCTGGGCAATGATCCGAACCAGCATTCCGGGCTCGGTGGCCTCGAAGCTGTTCACGATCTTGTCGGTCTCGATGTCAACGAGCGGGTCGCCCTTGGCGACGCTCTCGCCCACCGCCACGCGCCACTCGGAAATGGTGCCGCGCTCCATCTCGATCCCCCACTTGGGGATGGTGATCGCCAGTATCTTTGCCACGGCTACTTCGACTCCTCGACGGTGTTGCCTTGCGCCGGTCCGGTGCTGAAGGCGAGCAGAACGTTCCCGGGCATCCTCGATCCGAACAGATACCCCGAGTTCACCAGAACATATCCGTTGGCCACCACGGGCCCTGCGGATTCAATCGATCCGCCGTGCGCCTTGCGGCCAGAGACGGACGTGAATTCGCGGTTGGTCGCGTAGGTCCACAGAACCTTGCCCGACTGGCTGTCGAAGGCGCGCAACTGTCCGTCGAAGGCCCCCGCGAAGACCAGCCCCGGTACCGCCGTGGCGGGCGCCGAGAAGCCCGGATCACAGGCGGGCTTGTCTTCGGGCTTGCAGCCATCGACGGCGGGCGTGAACCACTTCTGCGTGCCGGTTGCCACGTCGAGCGCGAAGAGGCCCGGAAAGCGCGGCGCGTCCATCGGGCCGCCGAAATACGTGTCTGCGTTGGGCGCGAAGACGGTCTCGGCGGCCACCGCCATGCCCCAGTGCACACCGCCGGCGTAGCCGCCGTGCCCGATCTTGCGCTGCCAGAGCACTGCGCCCTTCGCCTGCGGGTCGAGGGCGTGCACCACGCCGCTCTTCTGCCCCACCACCAGCACATCGCGGCCGTCGGGCAGGCTGACGAGGATGGGCGGCGCGCCGATGTCGAGGTCGGGGCCGTTTTCTTCGGGGCAGTTCACGCTCGAGCCGATGAAGCAGCTCATGTTCCACGCATCTTTGGCGAGCAACTGCCGGCTCCACACGAGCTCGCCGGTGTCGAGCGCGAAGGCGAGCACGGAGTCGCTCGTGTCGGCGGCAGGGGAGGTGTAGGCCTCGCCCGTTCCCACGTAGAGCAGGCGGCGTTTTGCATCGATGGTGGGCGAGTTCCAGACCGGCGCACCCGAGGGGCCCACAATGGGAATGCCGATGCCGTTTTTCTTGCCCGTCTCGCGCGGCTCCTGCGGAATCGAGTAGCTCTTCCACAGCATCTTGCCCGTGGCCGTATCGAAGGCCGCCACGCCGCCGCGGAAGGTGCAGCAGCGGTAGTTGGGATCTGCTGCCACGGCCCACTCGCGGGAGGACATCGGCACGTAGAGCCTGCCCTCGAAGAGCTTGGGCGAGCCGGTGATGGTGACGTCTTTGTGGTCGGCAAGGCTCGAGCGCCAGCGCAGGCTCCCGTCTTGCGCGTTCAGCGCGTACAGGTTGCCGTTGGTGTCACCCACATACAGAACGGTAGCCGCGCCCGCCGTGCCGTGATCGATGCTCACCGCCGCGCGCACTTCGGTGTCGGCCTTGAAGGCCCAGTGCAGGCAACCGCTGTGGAGATCGATGGCATGCACCGTGCCGCTCTGCGAGCCCACGTAGACGGTGTCGCCGTCGACGGTGGGTTGCGAGCGTGCGCGGGTCGCGCCGGGATAGTCGAAGACCCATTTCAATTGCAGGCCAGCAACGTTCTGCGGCGTGATCCCCGCCGTGCCGGCGTCCACGAACCTGCTGTTGCGCTCGTCCATGCCCCAACTGCCCACGGTGGCACCACCACGCGTCTGCGTGCCGCCTGCGGGGCAGGCTTTCATCTTCGTATCGGCCACATGCGAGGGTGCCGATCCCGCCAGGTAGGTCGCGACCGCGACGCGCTCCTCGGCCGACAGCGCCGCGCCCTGTCCCTTCATCACGCCGCTTTCCAGCGCCTCGAGGATCCGCTCGGGCGGACTCATGCGGAACACGATGTTGTGCGGCGCACGCGGCACATTGCCTTCGTGGCAGCTGCTGCAGTGCTTCTGGTACACCGCCTCGCCCGAGACCTCGGCCAGCGCCGCGCCCGCAACGAGCATCGCGGGCGCGAAGAGCGCAGAGGCGACCAGGCGCAGGGCGGGGCTTCGCAAGCTCATCAGTAATTGACCGTCGCGCGGATGGCTGCCTCGATCTCGGCGAGCGAGGGCAGGTAGGCCCGCTCCAGGATCGGGCTCGCAGGCACCGGTGTATGCGGGGCGGTCACCTTGCGAATCGGTGCGTCGAGGTAGTCGAAGCCTTTCTCGGCAATGATGCTCGAGACCTCGGAGGCCATGCTGCAGTAGGGGTTTGCTTCGTCGAGCACCACCAGCCGGCCGGTCTTCTGCACGCTGGCGAGGATGGCCTCGTCATCGAGCGGCGAGAGCGTGCGCGGGTCTATCACTTCCACCGAGATGCCCTGCGAACGCAGGCTGTCGGCGACGTCGCGGGCCAGCAGCACCATGCGCGAGAAGGCCACCACCGTAACGTCCGTGCCTTCGCGCACGGTGCGTGCCTTGCCGAAGGGGATGGTGTAGGGCTCGTCGGGTACCTCGCACTTCTCGGTGTAGATCGCCTTGTGCTCGCAGAACACCACCGGGTCATCGTCACGGATCGCCTGCGCGAGCAGGCCCTTGGCGTCGTAGGCGTTGCTGGGCGCCACCACCTTGATGCCGGGGATGGCCACCAGCAGCGGGTAAAGGATGGCGGAGTGCTGCGGGCCCGTGCCCATCCCCGAGCCGATCATCGTGCGGATGGTGATCGGGGTGCTGGCGCGGCCGCCGAACATGTAACGGAACTTCGCGATCTGGTTCATCAGCTGGTCGAGGCACACGCCGATGAAGTCGATGAACATCAGTTCCGCCACCGGCCGCAGGCCCGTCAGCGCGGCGCCGCCCGCGGCGCCGATGATCGCGGACTCGGTGATCGGGGTATCGATCACGCGGCGCTTGCCGAAGGCCTCGGCAAGACCGAGCGAGACGCCATAGGCACCACCACCTTCGCTGGCGACGTCCTCGCCGATCAGGATCACGCGCTCGTCGCGCGCCATTTCCTCGTGAAGGGTCTTGTTGATGGCCTCGCGGATGCTGAGTTGGCTCACGCTGTTTCTCCCCGGTAGCTCAGATAGACGTCGGTATACAACTGGTCGGGCGTCGGATCCTCTGCCGCGAGGGCCCGCTCCACTGCCGCGTCGAGGATGTCCTGGATCTCTGCATCGATGGCTGCGATCTGCGCGGGATCGAGATCCTTGCAACGGGGATCCCGCAGGAACTTCTCGATGGGATCGGCGTTGGCGCGCGAGGCGGCAATCTCGGCGGCGTCGCGGTATTGCTGCGGGTCGCCCTCGAAATGGCCGTA
>JBILEG010000281.1:0-4959 GCA_044352225.1 Pseudomonadales bacterium
GGCAGCGTCGGCTGAAGAGCGTTCGTCGATGGTGTTCTACAACTGCGGCCCGCAGCGTATGGTCGAGGCCGCCGCCACGGTGCAGCGCGAATTCTGCAGCCCGGCGCAGATCTTCAACTCGGTGGATTACCTCACGAAGTGCGGCGTGGGCATCTGCGGTGCTTGCGCGGCACCCGACGGGCGCAGGCTCTGCGTGGACGGGCCCTTCCTCTGCGAACAGGCGGAATGAGCGCGCGCCAATCGCACCAAACGTGGACCGTGCGCAGCGCGCTTGGCACCGTCGCGCTCGCGCTGCTCCTCGGCGGTTGCGCATCGGCGCCGCCTGAACCCGAGCGCCCCGCCGTCAGCTGGGAGCAGACGTTCGAATACCCCGTGCGCTTCCAGCGCATCATCGACGACCAGCTGCTGGTGGTGGGCACCAGCCGTCACCTCTTCGGTCTGGATCCTCGCACGGGCCGCCAGCTCTGGCGCGCACGCAACGTCTCGGCACGCAGCGACGACGTGGTCGCGGTGCCGGGTGCGGGCTACCTGCTCGTGATGGATGCCGCCGGCGGCAACTTCGACGACGGCGACACACACATCCTCGCGATCGACCGCTTCGACGGTGAGATGTTCTGGGAATCCGCGCGCATCCCGGGAAAGGTGCAGCAGGCGGTGATCGATCCGGACGCAGGCAGAGTCTATGCCGTGGCCGTACGCGCACCGCACGGTGACGATGCGGGCATGCTCGCAGACCTGCTGCCCGGTAAAGGCATCGGCGCGGGCTTGCTGCGCGAACCACAGCTCCTCGCACTCGATCTCCAGAATGGCCGCACGGTATGGAAGCGCGGTTTCGGCGAGGTGGTGCCCTTGCGCCCGGTGGGTGCCCGCGTGCTCGACGCGAAGGGTGACTGGCAGCCCGAACGGGCTTTCGACCTCGGGCTCTACCGGGAGCCATTTGTGGCGGGAGACACGATCTGCGTGAGCTACACGGGCCTCAGCTGCTTCTCTGCGGCCAACGGCACACCGCGCTGGCGCCAGAGCTTCCACGTGAACGAAGACGACACCGCGCTCACCTACAGCCGCGCCGTGGTCGATCGTGGCGCCGTCTACACGAGCGGCGAGGGCCGGCTGCAGGCTTTCGATCTCAACAACGGCGAGCTGATCTGGCGCTCGGCCCGTGCGGACGGCATACCGGAGTTGCAGGAAACCCCGGATACGTTTTTCCTGCAGCTGGGCGGGTTTTTCTTCAACACCGAGAAAGAAATCTGGGAGTGGCAAGGAGATTTCGGCGCCATGGCGGTGGACCGCCGCAGCGGCGAGACGCTCTGGACCTGGGACGACGCCGACGACGCCATCACCAACCTTCTGGTGTTTTCGGGTCGGGTATGGGTGGCGGACGAGGACGAACTGCTGGCACTGGACGAATCCAACGGTAAACGTGTGGCACGCGTGGATCACGGGCTGGAGAACCCGCCCGTGATCGCGGCGCTGAACGACCGCGGACAGATATTGCTCGTGAACGCGAGCGAGGCCTGCGCGATCGACCCGCAGACCATGGAACCTCTCTGGCGCGTCCATCACAGACCACCGGGCCCGGGCGATTGGGAGCGTTTCTCGGGCAGCCTGCTGCGGTTCTCGGGGAATGTGCTGCGCTTCGTCTCCACTGTGGTAGCACACACCAGCGGCCTGGTGCCCTCGGCCCCTGCCATCCCGCTCGCGGGCGCCGGCGTGGATCTCAAGCTGATCAGCACACGCCGTCTGGTGGGCAGCTTCACGGGACGTGCAGGTCGGCGCCTGAGTTATCAGGCCGACAGCAGCGAAGCCACCAACGTCGCGCGTCTCGCGGGGGACTACCAGTACTTCATCACGCAGAGCGAAGCAGGCGAGCGTCCTTCGCTCGCCATGGTAGAGCTCAACACCGGCCGCACCGAGCGCCTGCTCGCCCTGCCCCACCCGAACCCCGACCTGCTGATCGACGACGCGACCGCTCAGCTCTTCCAGGCAAGTGGGCGAAGGATCACGGCGCTGCGGTTGCGCTGAGGCAACTCGCCCGTGAGAACACCGCAGGAGACAGTGGACCTATGAAACAGTTATCGCGCCTCCTGGCCGCGACGATCCTGCTCCTGTGCGCAGGATCATTTGCCGCCGACTACAGCCCGGCAGCCCTCGAACTCCACCGGCCGCCCGCACCCGGCGAAAAAGGCGTGGTGGTGACATTCATGGGCACCACCACCGCTCTGATCAGCGACGGCGAAACCTCGCTGCTGACCGACGGCTATTTCAGCCGCGTGAAGATGGACACTGAGGCCGAGGGTGGCGGTGTGGTACAGCCGGATACGGCAGCGATCAAGGCGGGCATCGCCGCGCTCGGCATCCGCTCGCTCTCCGCCGTACTGGTGCTGCACTCGCATTTCGACCACGCCATGGACGCGCCCATCGTGGCAGCACTCACGGGTGCGGAACTGGTGGGATCGGAATCGACCGCGAACGTCGGCCGCGGGCTCGACCTGCCCGAAAAACAGATTCGTGTGGTGGCGCCGGGAGAGACAGTTCGCTACGGCAAATTCGTCGCGCACTTCTACCGTGGCAAACACTGGCCTCTGCCCGAGCCCTACGCAAGCGCGATGCTGGGCAACAGCATCGATGCGCCGCTGAAACCGCCGGCGCGCATCTACGATTACAAGGAAGGCACCACCTGGACGATCCTGCTGGAGCACCCCGCGGGCAATCTGCTGATTCAGGGAAGCGCGAGCTATCTGCCAGGCGCACTCGCGGGCGTCAAAGCCGACGCGATCCTGCTCGGCACGGGAGGACTGGGTGACCTGCCGCGCGCGGAGCAGGAGGCCTACTACCGCGAGATCGTGAGCACGACGGGGGCGCGCACCCTATACCCGATCCATTGGGACGTGATGAGCACACCGCTCTCGAAGCCGCTCGTGCCCGATACCGACTTCCAGCGCTCGATGGCGTTTCTCGACGAGATGCAAAAACGGACGGGAGTCAGCTTCCACCTGCTACCCAAGGGCGAACCGGTGGTAGTGCTGAAGTAAGCCCTGCCCCGCGTGGAAGGCAGGGCAGCCCGCTCAGAAAATGAAGTCCGACGCCGGCAGCAGCCCCGCCCCACCGATGACCAGAACGAACTCCGGCGTGAAATCGGTGTCGGTATTGAAGTTGGCGATGCAGCCGAATGAACCAACCTGCAGGTAGATGCTGCCAGGGGTGGCACTCATCACATCCGTGGGCGCGCTGAATGTCTGGACGCCCGGCGTCGTCCTGTCGGCGTCGATGCCCGTCAGCACGATCTTGTCTATCCCGCTGTGGAAATCCCGGATCAGATCGGCCGTCTGTACCGTGGTGCCGGAGTGCGTCAACGCGTTGAAGACGAACTTGTCGGCTCCTCTGCCACCCACAAGGACATCGCGCCCGGGGCCGCCCGTCAGCACATCATCGCCAACGCCGCCGAGCAGGGTGTCGGCACCGAGGCCGCCCTGCAACTTGTCGTTGCCAAGGCCACCGTTCAGCACGTCGTTGCCGCTATCGCCGAACAGGGAATCGAAGCCCGCATCACCGAAGAGAAAGTCGTCACCGTCACCGCCGCGCAGGGTGTCGTTGCCTGCCCACCCGCGAAACGAGTCGATGCCGCCCGCCCCCTGCATGGAGTCTGCTCCGCCGTAAAACAGCGCGTTGGCGGCAGCCAGATCCCCATCAGCAAGTGCCTGGAACAGATCGGGCACCTGAACATTGATGCCGCCTATCTCCCCGACAGCGGTGCCTACCGTATTGACGATGTCGCTCAACAGTACCCCGTTGATCGTACCCGCCAGGTTTCCGGATACCCGCGTGAAGCCCGTACCAGACAGCGCAATCCGGGAATCGGAGAAATCGAACTGCAGCGATGTGCCCGCGCCAGAGAGGCCGGGCGTGGTCGAGAGGAGTCCTATCAGGGTTTGGTCATCGATCGAATTGCTGAAATCCGCCGAACTCGTGATGCTCTTGAAGACGTTGGCCATGACACCTTCACCTCACTGTTTTGATGAACTGGAAACGACCGGTGCATTGACAGAAAGCGACGCGACCGGCATCTGCAGGCTCCCACGCTTCGCCGCTCCGTTCCATAAGGGAATACCGAGGGTCCAAGCGCCGCGCAGACCTACGTCAAGGTTCCGGGCGAAGCGGAGGCAACGCATAGCTCCCATCGAAGACCGCAGGCCCCGGCTCGTAGATCCGCACCACGAGGTAGAACGGCCCTTCGCCCACGGGAAGCCAGTTCGAGGCGCCGTCGGCCGGGCGCTCGCGGGAGATGTGGATATCGAGCGAACCGTCGGCGTTCTTGCGCAGGCCGCGTGTGCGGTCGCCGATGCTGTAGCGCCTGATCGGGTTCTCGATCAGGTTCCGTGTCAGCGCATCGTAGGCGCTGAGCGACCAGAACGCGCCGGCAGGCGGAATGTGCTCGGGCCGAAAGTGCAGGTGATGACGCTGCGCACCGGTCATCGGCTGGCCCGCATCGTCAACGGTACGCGCCGCGTAGGTGGACTCCTCCGGGCGGTTGGCATAACCGCCCGCTGCGACTGCTGCACGCGAGAGATAGTCGTGCCCGTAATCGGCCAGCCCCAGCGGGAAAATCCAGCCATTGCGCACATCGGGCAGCGGGACATTGCCCGCGGCGCGCAGCATGGCGCGGGCGTTGCTGATGCCTTTCTCGAGGCCGCGACGCGTGGCGGGGTCCAGGGCTGCGGCATCGAACTGCACCCCGGGTCCGAAGCCCGCACGATCGAAGAGCGCCATCAGTGCGCCCTCGTCCGCCGGCGTCGCGTTCTCGCGGAGCCAGCCGTTCAGCACGGCGAAGAATTCGGTCGATTCACGTGGCTCGAGGCGCGGCGCGGCGGCAGGTTCGGGCGGCGTGAACGTGCCGGCCTTCCCCCATGCAGAGAGGGGGACCGCGCGGAATTCGCGCAGCAGACCGAGCGCCACGGGGAA
>JBILEG010000282.1:0-4952 GCA_044352225.1 Pseudomonadales bacterium
AGAAGTCGGGTTGTTGGCCACGTGCGAGCGCGCGGTATTCACGTCGAGGAAGCGCTGCTGGATGGGGCTGCCGAGGAACACCGAGCGGCCGCCCGCGTTGGCGAACAACTCACTCACAGTGGCGACGGACTTCTCGATGATGCGCGAGGCCTCGTAGCGGAAGCGCACACGCTCGTTCATGGGGATCTCATTCCCTGACTCCACACAGCCCACCATGCGCTCCAGCGCACGATCGAGCATCGCCTGCATCTCCTCGATCGCCATGTCAGCGCGGGCGGCAACTTCCTGCGTGTGGGAGTCACCGGAGAGCTTGGTCGGGTCGTTGCTGGAGCGGTTCTGTGCGCCGTGAACAAACAACCGCAGCGCTGCACGGCTGGCACCGATGGCAGGGTTGGAGACGGTGCGGCAGAAGAGCTGGCCCCACGGAATGCGGTAGTAGGGGCTGCTGTTCACCGCGTTGCCCGGGTTCTGGATCAGGAAACCGTCCATCTGTTTGTGCGTGCGGTAGTCGGGAACGAACTGGTCCTCGACCACGATGTCGTGGCTGCCAGTGCCCTGAAGGCCCATCGAGTGCCACGTGTCCTCGATGCGGTAATCGGAGCGCGGCAGGAGGAAGGTGCGGTAACCATCATTGGGAATGATGGCGCCAAGGAACACCCAGTCGCAGTGCTGGCAGCCACTCGACCAACCCCAGCGGCCGCTCAGGCGGAAGCCGCCCTCCACCACCGTCACCTTGCCCATCGGGGCGTACGAGGAGGAAATGAGGTCGTTCTTGCTGGACCAGACCTCCTGCTGGGCGCGGTCGTCGAAGAGCGCGAGCTGGAAGGCATGGACCGACACGATGCCACCGGCCCAGGCGGTGGACATGCAGCCCTCGGCAATCTTCTGCTGGGCGCGGAAGAACTCGCGCGGATCAGCCTCGAAGCCGCCATAGCGCAGCGGCTGGAAAATCTTGAAGAAACCTGCCTCGCGCAACTCCGCGATGGATTCCTCGGGTACGCGCCGGTCTTCCCGCGCGCGGGCTGCCCTCTCCTCGAACACAGGCACCAGCGACTCGATGGTGGCGTGCATGCGCGCGAGTGCGGCTTGCTGGGGAAGGTCACGGTTGGCGATATTCATGCGTGTTCCTCACGGTAACGATGGAAGCACTACGACAGGCCGGCGCCTGCGGTTCAGATCCGGCTGGCTCCAACCAGAACGGCCCGGAAGTCGTTGACGTTGGTCAGCGTGGGCCGGCGCTCGAGAGCCGAGCCAAGTGTAGCGAAAAACGCGTGCGTGTCGCTCGTCTCTCTGAATGACGAAACGGCAAGCCCGCGCGCGGCAGCAGAGGCCAGCACGGAGGGGTCGAACCAGGCGCCCGCCCCACCGCTGCCGTCCACGCCGTCGGTATCCGCGGCGAGGCCCGCGATGTCCACCCCGGGGCCCAACTGATCGAGGAGCGCCGCAAGGTATTCGGTGTTGCGCCCGCCACGGCCCGCGCCGTTCACCCTGACCCCGGTTTCGCCCCCGGAGAGGATGACACCGCACCAACCCGCAGAGAGACGATCGAGCGCCAGAGCTGCATGTGCGCGACCGAGCGACGCCGCATCGCCCGAAAGCTCCGCGCCCAGATCCAGCACTGCAAGCCCCAGCCGCTCAGCCGTGGCCGATGCCGCTGCAAGCGCGGTCGCAGGTGTTGCGATCAGTCGGTAATCGACGTGCTCGAAGCGCCCGCCGCGCGGCTTCGGGCTTTCGGAGGCCGGGTCCTCAAGCCATGCCCGCACAGTGGCCGGGGCCGTGATCGCGTAGCGATCGAGAACGGCGAGCGCGTCCGCACGTGTTCCGGGGTCCGGACTGAACGGCCCGGAGCCGATCACCGAGGGATCGTCCAGGGGCACGTCCGAGATGCCAAGACACAGCACCGGGCACGGCCAGGCCGCCTGCGCCAGACGCCCCCCCTTCAGCATCGACAGGTGCTTGCGCACGCAGTTGATCTCGGAAATGCCCGCACCGGAGCGCAGCAGCACGTTCATCAGTTCGCGCTTGGTGGCGAGCGACACGCCGGGCGGTGGCAGACACGTGAGCGAGGAGGCACCGCCCGAGAGCAGGCACACGAGCCGCTCGCCGGCACGCGAGGCCGCCACGACGCTCTCCAGCATCATCCTCCCCGCCTCCGCCGCTGAGGCGTCCGGCAGCGGATGTGACGCCTCGCGCACCTCCACACGGCCAGCGGGCATCGAATGGCCATATGGCGTCACCACCCACCCGCTCAAGAGGCCGCGCCAGTGCTCATCGAGGGCTGCTGCCATCGATGCCGCAGCCTTCCCCGCGCCGATCACGCGAAGGGGATGGTCGCGGTTCTCCGGCAGGCACGGGGGAAGCACGCGAGCGGGGTTCGCTGCCTCCACCACAGCTTCATACAGGCGCAGGAGAAACGTTGCGGGCCGGCTGCGGGAAGCGTGCATAAGGGTGGCGTCCATGCCTGCCTTGTAGCCGGCGGGCCCGCCCTGCGGCAAGCGCTTGTGGCGTGATGGGCCTCAGTGCTATTCAGCACCGAGGACAGGGGGAGAGGACACGATGGTCAGGGAGCACTCGCTGCAGCCTTTGGTATCGGGCCTGGGGTTCGCCGAGGCCCCGCGCTGGCACGCCGGCGCGCTCTGGGTCTCCGACATCGCCCGCCACGAGGTGCTGCGCATCGCTGTTAGCAGCGCGACGGTGGAGCGGGTGTTCAATACACCGGGCGAGCCCTCGGGCCTCGGCTGGTTGCCCGACGGCAGCCTGCTGGTGGTACAGATGGAGGAGCACACGGTTCTGCGCGGTAGCGGTAGTGCCCTTGCGCTCTACGCGCAGACCGGGGCGTTCAGCCGCGGCAAACTGAACGACATGGTGGTCGGCGCCGATGGACGCGCGTGGCTCAGCAACATGGGCTTCGACTACGAGACGGAAACCGCACGTTCCACCACGCTGGTAGGCCTCGATCCGCAGGGCGTTGCATACGCTGCGGCCACGGAGCTCTGGTGCCCGAACGGCATGGCGATAGCCCCATCCGGGCGGCAACTCGTCGTCGGTCAATCCGCCTCGCGCGATGTACTGGAGTTCGATATCGACCGAGAGGGTAATCTCGGCGAGCGGCGTGTGTTCGGCACGCTGCCCCAGGGGGCGTGCAGCGATGGCTTGTGCATGGACGCCGCCGGCGCGCTCTGGATCGCCTCCCCCACCACGCGGGAATTCCTGCGCATGGAGCGCGGCGGCCGGATCAGCGACCGCGTGCCCACGCCGGAGCGACACGCCATCGCCTGCGTCCTCGGTGGCGAAGACCGGCGCACGCTTCTCTGCCTCACGTCTTCCACCTTGAGCCTGCGGGCCGCCCGCGGCACCGCAGAGGGTCGAGTCGGAACGGTGCGGGTGGACGTAGCCGGCGCGGGCACGCCATGAGCGGCGTGCAGAAGCACTGGATCAGCGCACAGGATCTGCTCGAGGACGCGCTGCGGCTTGCCACGCGCGTGCGCGAGAGCGGCTTCCGGCCCGATGTGATCATCGGGCTCTGGCGCGGGGGTGCGCCCGTGGCCGTGGCGGTTCATGAGGCCCTGCGATTCCACGGCATCGATGCGGCCCATATGCCGGTAGTCACCCGCCTCTACAGCGGGATCGACCGGCGCGCGGGCGAATTGCTGATCGAAGGCCTGGAGCGGCTGCAACCGATCCTTGCCATGCCTTCACGGATCCTGCTCGTCGACGACGTATGGGACACAGGCATCACGCTGAGCGGTGTGCGGAAAGGCATCGCCGCGCTGCCCGGAGCCGCGCGTGAGATTCGCAGCGCAACGGTCTGGTTCAAGCAGACCCGCAACCTCACGCAGAACGCACCGGACTACCGCGTGCACGAGAGCGACGACTGGCTGGTCTTTCCGCACGAACTGGAAGGGCTGGGCATCGCGGAGCTGCGCGAGCATCGCGGAGAAGAATTCGTGCGCGCACTGATGGGCCAGCGATCCGACTGAGGACAAGGCCTCAGGGAATTCCCGCGAGCTTGTGCGTCTGCAAGCTGAGCCGCCAGCGCGGATGCGCCATGCAGTAGGCCACGGTTGCCGCAAGGTTGGCCGCCTGGTCGGCACCATCCATCGGCTGCAGGAAAAACGCCCCGAACTGCAGTTCGGCGAATTCGGCGGGATCGGCGCCCGCCTGCGGGAACACGAGTTTCAGTTCCTGGCCCGAGCGCTGCACCAGGGGCGCGCCCGCCTTGGGGCTCACGCAGAGCCAGTCGATGCCGGCGGGAGCAGGCAGCGTTCCGTTTGTTTCGACCGCCACCTCGAAACCGCAAGCGTGGATGGCATCCAGCAGCGCGACATCGAGTTGCAACAGTGGCTCGCCACCGGTGAACACGACGAGCGGACGAGCGCCCGACGCAGCCGCGGGCCAGCATCCGGCGATGCGCGCAGCCAGCAGGGAAGCCTCGCGGAAACGCCCACCACCGGGGCCGTCGGTACCGACGAAATCGGTATCGCAGAAGCGACAGACGGCACGCTCACGGTGTTTCTCGCGGCCGCTCCACAGGTTGCACCCGGCGAAGCGGCAGAACACCGCGGCACGGCCGCTGTTCGCGCCCTCGCCCTGCAGCGTGAAAAAGATCTCCTTGACGGCGTAGCTCATGGCATCAGCCCCGGCAGCGCAGGCCCGCGCTCGCCCCAGCAGAGCATCGCGCCGGTGGACGGGGTGTCGTAGAGATCGATGCGCTCGAGCGCGGGGAGGTGAACCGCACAGGCCTCGCGCATCCACCCGAGGAGCGAGACAGGCGTTGGCTCCGCCACCGTCCTGCCGTCCAGCCGCTGATGGTCCAACGCGGCGTGAACCGGCGTGAAGGCCGCGCGCACATCGCCAAAATCGATGGTCCAGCCCAGCACCTCGTCGAGCGCCGCGGCAAGGTGCAGGCGGCAGACATAACTGTGCCCGTGAAGGCAGGCGTCGAGCCCGGG
>JBILEG010000283.1:0-4943 GCA_044352225.1 Pseudomonadales bacterium
TCGAGATCGTCACTGCACCACGGGCGCGACCGAACCCGACCTGGCTGAGTTTCGTGGTCACCGCCAAGGCGCGCACCAACATCCGGCATTTCCTGAAAAGCCAGCAGCGCTCCGAATCGATCGAGCTCGGTCGCCGGCTGCTCGACAAGGCGCTTGTTTCAGCGCAGACGAGCCTGAAGGGCCTCGATCCGCGCCTGGTGGAGCAGTTCCTTGCCGAAACGCGCCGCCCCTCGCTCGATGCGATCTTCGAGGAAATCGGGCTCGGCAACCGTGTGGCGGCACTCACCGCCCGCCGCCTGACGGGCGGCCAGGAAGGGCCGGGCACCACGGAAAGCACGCCGCTCGTGATCCGCGGCACCGAAGGTATCGCGCTCAGCTACGCGAAGTGCTGCCACCCCATTCCGGGCGATGTGATCATCGGCCACATCAGTGCCGGCCGCGGGGTGGTGGTGCACCGCGCGAACTGCAACAACATGGCTGACATCCTCGAAGACCCGGAAAAGACCACTCCGCTGCGTTGGGCCGAAGAGACGCGCGGCGAATTCGGCTGCGAACTGCTGGTGGAACTCGAGAACCGCAAGGGCGTGATCGCCGCCATCGCCAACAGCATCAGCGCACTCGACGTGAACATCGAGAAAATCACGATGGAAGAACGCGACGCCGAGCTCTCGCAGGTGCGGCTGATCGTGGCCATACCCGATCGCGTCGCGCTCGCGCGGCTGATTCGTCGCCTGCGTACCATCAAGTCCGTCATCCGGGTGAATCGCGTACGCCACTAGGCGCAGCGCACCACCGGTTTCAACAGGAGATCCGCATGAGCAACCGCGCCATCATCAGCACCACCGAAGCACCGCAGGCCATCGGCCCCTACTCGCAGGCCGTGAGAGCGAACGGGGTGGTCTATCTCTCCGGGCAGATCCCTTTCGATCCGGCCACGATGCAAATCGTCGAGGGCGATATCGCCACGCAGGCGCGGCGTGTCTTCGCCAACCTGCGCGCGGTCTGTCAGGCGGCAGGCGGGGATCTCAACCAGATCGTGAAGCTCACCATCTTCCTGACGGACCTCGGGCATTTCGCCGAGGTGAACGCCGTGATGGCCGAGGAGTTCGGCGAGCCGCCTTATCCGGCGCGCTCCACCGTACAGGTGTCTGCGCTGCCGCGCGGGGCTGCCATCGAGATCGAAGCGATCATGGTGCCGCGCGCCTAGGGCGCCGCCAACAGCGCGCCGTATCCGGCGCGGTAATCCGGGTACATGAAACGGTAACCCGCCGCGAGCAGGCGGCGGTTGCTGCAGCGCTTGTTGCCACCCCGGGCATCGCTCAGCGGGCGGCTGTCATCGAGTGACACGCCGAGCTGTTCGGCCAGCCAGTGCCGCACCTCCCACATCGGCGCGGGCGCGCAGTCCACGCCCAGATAACGGGCCTGCAGCCGCTCCCCCGCAGCCTGCCGCTCGAGCAGGAACTGCAGAATGCCCCCGGCATCGTCGCGATGGATGCGGTTGGTGAAACGCACGGGCTCGCGCGGACAGCCAACGCCGGCACGCACCTCCGAGATCAGCCTGAGCCGCCCCGGCCCGTAGATGCCGCCCAGCCGCAAGACGCTGGCACGATCACCGGCCAGATCCCGCAGCGCGGCTTCGCCTTCGAGCAGCGCACGCCCCGAGAACCCGCGCGGCTCCGTGGCCGAGTCCTCGTCCACCCAGCTGCCGTCTTCCTGATGGTAGACGCCGGTGCTGCCCACCATCAGCACGCCGGGCTCGCCTTCCAGCACGCCAAGGAGATTGCGTACGCCATCGACGTAGACACGCCGATATGCAGCTTCATCGAAGCCGCCGGGCGCGCCAGCAAGTACCACGTGATCGAAGCGCTGCCCCCGCAGCACGGCGAGCGATGCGGGGTCGGCCAGATCCGCGGCGATGGGCCGGATCCCCGCAGGCAGGGCTTCGGGGTGGCGGCGCAGGCCGGTCACAGCCCAGCCGGCCACGCTCAACCGCAACCCGAGCGCAATGCCCAAGTCCCCGCATCCCGCAATCAAAACGCTGTGCACTGTCACGCCAAGGCTCCGTCCGATGTTCGGCTATGATCGCAGCAGCCCACCCGAGACGGCCAGCAACTCCGTGAGCGAGCCCGCAACACCCCCGCGCGAGGCGCTGGAGCAGACGCCTGTCACGGCGCTGCGTGGCGTAGGGCCGAAGCTCGCAGAGCAACTCGCAGCGCTCGGCATCAGAAGCGTTGCCGATCTGCTCTTCCACCTGCCGCTGCGCTATCAGGACCGCACCCGCATCACGCTGATCCGCGAGCTCGCGCCCGGCATGGACGCGGTGGTCGAAGGGCGCGTGCTGGCGGTGAAACAGGAGTTCGGCCGGCGTCGCAGCCTGGCCTGCACCCTGCAGGACCCGAGCGGCATCCTGACGCTCCGTTTCTTCCACTTCAGCGGCCCGCAGCAGCGGGTGCTGGAGCAGGCCGGACAGTTGCGCTGCTACGGCGAGGCGCGGCGCGGACGCAACGGCATCGAGATGTTCCACCCCGAGTTCCGTGTGGTGGAGCCTGGCGCCGCAGCGGTGGACGAAGAAAGCCTGACGCCCGTGTACCCGACCACCGAAGGGCTGCATCAGGCGAGCTGGCGCAAGCTCTCTGCCGCCGCGCTGGTGCTGCTGGAGCGTGGCGCGCTGCATGAACTCCTGCCGCGGGGCCTGCTGCCCGGCGACATGCCGCTCGCCGAGGCACTGCGTTTCCTGCACCGCCCGCCGCCGGAGGCACCCACCGCGCAACTGCTGGCAGGCGAGCACCCCTACCAACGTCGCCTTGCGGCAGAGGAACTGCTCGCACACCACCTGAGCCTGCTGCGGCTGCGCCAGCGCGCGCGCCGGCAGGGCGCGCCACGGCTGGCGGCTGCGCCGGATTTGCAACAACGCTTCCTCGCCGCGCTACCCTTCGCCCCGACGGGCGCGCAGTTGCGCGTGGCGGCCGAGATCACGGAGGACCTGGACGCGGATGCGCCCATGCTCCGTCTGGTGCAAGGTGACGTGGGTTGCGGCAAAACGCTGGTGGCAGCACTCGCCTGCCTGCAGGCGATCGGCAGCGGGCGGCAGGTGGCGGTGATGGCCCCCACCGAGTTGCTGGCCGAGCAGCACCTGCGCAACTTCGAGGGCTGGATGCAGCCGCTCGGCATCCGCACCGTGGCGCTGTCGGGGCGGCAAGGCGCCGTGGCCCGGCGCGAGGCGCTCGCCGCATTGGAGAGTGGCGAAGCCATGCTCGCCGTCGGCACCCATGCGCTCTTCCAGGACGAAGTCCGCTTCGCGCGGCTGGGGCTGGTGGTGATCGACGAGCAGCACCGCTTCGGTGTGCACCAGAGGCTGCAGCTGCGGGAGAAGGGCGTTGAAGGGGGGCTCGCCCCGCACCAGCTCATCATGACGGCCACGCCCATCCCGCGGACGCTCGCCATGACGGCCTACGCGGACCTCGATTATTCCGTGATCGACGAACTGCCCCCCGGCCGCACGCCCGTGGGCACCGTCGTCATCAACAATACCCGCCGCCCCGAGGTGGTGGAGCGCGTGCGCCATGCCTGCACCGAGGGCCGGCAGGCCTATTGGGTCTGCACGCTGATCGAGGAATCCGAGCTATTGGAGGCGCAAGCTGCCGAGGCCATCGCCGCCGAACTCACCGAGGCGCTGCCGGAACTGCGCGTGGGGCTGGTACACGGACGCCAGCCCGGGCGCGAGCGCTCGGCGCTGATGGCGCGCTTCAAGGCCGGCGAGATCGACCTGCTGGTGGCCACCACCGTGATCGAGGTGGGCGTGGATGTGCCGCGGGCGAGCCTGATGATCATCGAGAACGCCGAGCGGCTCGGGCTCGCGCAGCTCCACCAGTTGCGCGGGCGCGTGGGCCGCGGCGCCACGGCCAGCCACTGCGTGTTGCTGTACCAGACGCCGCTCTCGGCGCAGGGCCGCGAACGCCTGCACGCCATGCGTGACACCACCGACGGTTTCCGCCTGGCCGAAACGGATCTGAAACTGCGCGGACCGGGCGAACTCCTTGGCACCCGCCAGACCGGGACGCTCGAGATGCGCTTCGCGGACCTCGCCCGGGACGTGGCCCTGCTGCCCATCGTGCGCGCGGCAGCGGAACGGTTGCTCACCGAGCACCCCGACCGGGTCGACCCCTTGCTCGACCGCTGGATGCCGGGCCGGGAGCGCTACGCGGAGGCCTGAGCGCGAGCATCGAAAGGCTCGTCTACACTTGCCTGACCGCCCTGCGGTTGGGCCGGTCAGGAATCCTCTTCATGGCACTGCCATTGGCAATCCGGGAGCTGCTCGACACCAGCGGCATCTCCTGGGAACAGCTCGACGCCGACACCGTCCCCGACGCCCTGCGCGAGGGCACGGTGCGCACGGTTGTGCTGCAGGACAGCTTCGGCCGCCTGCAGGCACTGATCGGTGCCGATTGCCTGCTCGATCTGGCGGCCCTGAACCGCTTCACCGGCAGGGATTTCAGTGCCCTTCCCGAGGATGCCCTTGCCGGGCTCTGTGCCGCGGGCGGGCTGCGCGCGCTGCCCTCGCTGCCAGCGGCCTTCGAGATGCCGGCCGTGGTGGAACGCCGGCTCCTCGCACGCGAGGAACTGCTGCTGGAAAGCGGTGGGCAAGGCCTGCTGCTGCGCGTCACCGGGGCCCAGTTCCGCCGCTTGCTGGAGTCCACGGGCGCCGCCTCGGCGGATTTCGGCGTGGCGCTCACAGAGCTCGCGCCCTACAGCCCCGACCCGGGCGATGATCAAGCCGATTTCAGCAGCGCGGTGGCCAAGTTCACCACCCGCCGCGTCCAGAAACGTCTGGAAGACACACTCGACTTCCCCCCCATGCCCGAGACCGCGCGCCGCGTGATACAGATCGGTGCGGATCCTGGTTCGGGCGTGAGTGAGCTCGCGCAAGCCGTGGAGATCGACCC
>JBILEG010000284.1:0-4935 GCA_044352225.1 Pseudomonadales bacterium
GTTCGTCGCGCTTGGCCTCCATGAGTACAGGATCACCGCGGGACTCCACGTTCAGCCGGACGACGGGCTCGGTGTTGGACATGCGGATGTTGAAGCGCCACTGGTCGAAGGACATGCTGAGGCCGTCGGTGAGATCCTTGCCGAGCGAATGGGCGCCATAGATGCGCTCCACCTCGGCAATGAGGGCGCGGGGGTCCGCCACACGGGAGTTGATCTCGCCGCTGCAGGGGAAGGCCGCTTCACGCGCCTCGATCAACGCCGAGAGCGGTTTGCCGCTGGCACTGACCAATCCCGCAACCAACAGCCACGGGATCATGCCGCTGTCGCAGTAGGCGAAATCGCGGAAGTAATGGTGTGCGCTCATCTCTCCGCCATAAATGGCGTTCTCGGCGCGCATACGCTCTTTGATGAAGGCGTGGCCGGTTTTCGTCTGTACGGCGGTGCCACCGAGGGAGTCGACGATATCGATCGTGTTCCAGGTAAGGCGCGGGTCATGAACGATGCGCTCACCGGGGCTCTTCTTCAGGAAAGCCTCCGCGAGTAGCCCGACGATGTAATAGCCCTCGATGAAACCGCCACGCTCGTCAAACAGGAAGCAGCGGTCGAAATCGCCGTCCCAGGCAACACCGATATCGGCCTTGTGGGCGAGGACGGCATCCCGGGTAGGGGCGCGGTTTTCCTCGAGCAAGGGATTGGGCACGCCGTTCGGGAAATGGCCATCCGGTTCGTGGTGGACACGCACGAACTCGAAGGGAAGGTGCTCTGCCAGGGCATCGAGTGTGACCCCTGCCCCGCCATTGCCCGCATTGACCACGATGCGCAGCGGTTTGAGCGCGGGGATGTCGACATAACCCAGCAGGTGCTGCACATAACGGCTGCGTGACTCCGCGGTTTTCAGGCTGCCGCGCGTCGCAGCCGGTGAGAATCGGTTTTCCTCGGCAAGGCGCTTGATGTCGAGCAGGCCTGTGTCGCTGCTGATCGGGCGCGAACCTTCGCGCACGAACTTCATGCCGTTGTAGTCCTTCGGATTGTGGCTCGCGGTGACGACAATGCCGCCGTCCACGCCCATGTCGAAGGTGGCGAAATAGATTTCCTCGGTGCCGCACTGGCCGATGTCGAGCACGTCGACACCGGATGCGAGAAGGCCCTCGGTGAGCGCGTCGCAGATCTCGCGGCTGCTGAGGCGTATGTCGTGGCCCACGACTACCGTGCGGGGTTTGACCACCTCGGCATAAGCGTGTCCGATGCGCCGGGCTATATCAGCATTGAGTTCGTCAGGGATGCGGCCGCGGACGTCATAGGCCTTGAAGCAGCGAAGTTCGCCCATCGTGTGTTCCTTTGGATGCGCGTGGATGGCGGCCAACTATAGGCAGGCCGTTTGCGCTTGTCATGCAGACGGGAAAGGGCAGAGTGCGCGAGCCGACGGCGCGCTTTCCACAGGTCGGCGCGTATACTCGGCTGCTTTGCCTGAACCCTCCGGATCGTCCATGGACAGCATCCAGTTACGCGGCGCGCGTACGCACAACCTGAAGAACATCGACCTCGACATCCCGAGGAACCGGCTCGTCGTGATCACCGGGCTTTCGGGGTCCGGCAAGTCCTCGCTCGCCTTTGACACGCTCTATGCGGAAGGCCAGCGCCGTTACGTCGAGTCTCTGTCTACGTATGCGCGGCAGTTCCTCTCGGTCATGGAGAAACCCGATGTGGATCACATCGAGGGACTCTCTCCTGCCATCTCGATCGAACAGAAATCCACCTCGCACAACCCCCGCTCCACCGTGGGCACGATCACCGAAATCCACGACTACCTGCGCCTTCTTTTCGCGCGCGCCGGCGAGCCCCGCTGCCCGCAACACAACCACCCGCTGATGGCGCAGACGGTGAGCCAGATGGTGGACGCGGTGCTTGCCATGCCAGAGGGTGAGCGGCTGATGCTGCTCGCCCCGGTGATACGTGCTCGCAAGGGAGAGCACCACCAGATGCTGGAGCAATTGCGCGGCAGCGGCTTCGTTCGCGTACGGATCGATGGCCGTGTCTACGAGATCGACGATTGCCCGCCGCTCGACAAGGCGAAGAAGCACGACATCGAGGTGGTGGTAGACCGCTTCAAAGTGCGGCCGGACCTGGGGTTGCGACTGGCGGAGTCCTTCGAGACGGCGCTGCGGCTAGCAGAGGGGCTTGCCGTGATCGCGACGATGGAAGGTGATGCGCAGGAGCAGGTCTTCTCTGCGCGCTATGCCTGCCCGGAATGCGGGCACAGCATCCCGGCGCTCGAGCCGCGGCTCTTCTCGTTCAACAACCCCGCGGGCGCCTGCCCCGGCTGCGATGGCCTGGGTGTGCAGCAGTTCTTCGACGTGGCGCGGGTGGTGGAGCACCCGGAGTCGAGCATCGCGCAGGGCGCGATTCGCGGCTGGGACCGGCGCAACATGTACTACTTCCAACTGCTCGCGGCAGTGGCAACGCACTACGGCTTCAGCCTCGACACGCCCTTCGAGGCTCTCGAGCCGCACCAGCGGGATCTGATCCTGCGTGGCACCGGAGACGAAAGCATTCCGGTGCGATACGCCAACGACCGGGGAGATGTCATCGAGCGGCGCCAGCGCTTCGAGGGCGTGATGAACAACCTCGAACGGCGCTACAAGGAGACCGAGTCCGACGGCGTGCGCGAGGAACTCTCACGTTACATAGGATCACGCCGTTGCGCCGACTGCGGCGGCAGCCGTCTGCGCGCCGATGCACGCCACGTGTTCGTCGACGACCGGACGCTGCCCGAGTTGTCCGCGCTGCCGGTGACACAAGCTCACCGCTATTTCTCGACACTCGCACTGGACGGACGCAAGGGCAAGATCGCCGACAAGATCCTGAAGGAACTCCGCGAGAGACTCGGCTTTCTGGTGAACGTAGGCCTCGAGTACCTGACGCTGGATCGTAGCGCCGACACGCTCTCGGGCGGCGAAGCCCAACGCATCCGGCTCGCGAGCCAGATTGGTGCGGGACTCGTCGGGGTGATGTACATCCTGGACGAACCCTCTATCGGCCTTCACCAGCGCGATAACGCACGCCTGCTGGCCACCCTCACCCACCTGCGCGACATCGGTAACTCGGTGATCGTGGTGGAGCACGACGAGGAAGCCATCCGGCTGGCGGATCACCTGATCGATATCGGGCCTGGCGCCGGATCGCATGGCGGGGAGGTGGTGGCCGAAGGAACTCTGGACGATATCCTCGCGGAGCCGCGCTCGCTGACGGGCGCGTATCTGTCCGGACGCCAACGCATCCCCGTTCCGATGCTCCGCACCCCTGCAGATGCACGCCGACTGATCCATATCCGGGGTGCACAGGGCAATAACCTGAAAGGCGTCGATGTCTCGATTCCCGTGGGCTTGTTCACCTGTGTCACGGGCGTATCCGGTTCGGGCAAGTCGACGCTGGTGAACAACACGCTTTACCCGATGGCGGCAACACGCCTGAACGGCGCCACGACGCTGGAGGTCGCGACCTGCGCCGGTATCGACGGACTCGAGCACTTCGATCGCTGCATCGACATCGACCAGAGCCCGATCGGCCGGACGCCGCGCTCAAATCCCGCCACCTACACCGGGCTCTTCACGCCGCTGCGCGAACTCTTCGCGGGCACGCCCGAGGCGCGCTCACGAGGTTACGGTCCCGGCCGCTTCAGTTTCAACGTGAAGGGCGGTCGCTGCGAAGCCTGCCAAGGCGACGGCGTCACGCGCGTCGAGATGCACTTCCTGCCGGATGTCTATGTGCCCTGCGATATCTGCAAGGGGCAACGGTACAACCGCGAGACTCTCGATATCCGCTTCAAGGGCAAGTCGATCCACGACGTCCTGGAGATGACGGTGGAAGAGGCCTTGGGGTTTTTCCATGCGGTGCCAGTGATTGCGCGCAAGCTCGAGACGCTTGCCGAGGTGGGGCTGTCCTATGTGCGTATAGGCCAAGCCGCGACCACCCTGTCCGGCGGCGAGGCGCAGCGCGTGAAGCTCTCGCGCGAACTCTCGAAGCGGGACTCGGGGAACACGCTCTACATTCTGGACGAGCCCACCACAGGCCTGCATTTCCACGACGTGCAGCAACTCCTGAACGTGCTGCATCGCCTGCGCGATCACGGCAACACAGTGGTGGTGATAGAGCACAACCTGGACGTCATCAAGACGGCGGATTGGGTGATCGACCTGGGTCCGGAGGGTGGCGACGGCGGGGGCACAGTGGTGGCTGAGGGCACGCCTGAGCAAGTCGCAGCATCAACCTCGTCGCATACCGGGCGGTTTCTGGCGCCGCTGCTGGGCTGAGAGAATGAGTAAGCAGCGGATAACTAGCGTGCTCGCCACGGCAGCCGCTGCTTGCTGCAATTGCCGGGGTCGCTGATCTACAGTTTGGAAACCGATCTCTTTTCCCGCTCGTCGAGGCTTCGCCCACATGCACATCCTTGTTACCGGCGGAGCCGGCTACATTGGCTCGCACACCTGCGTCGAATTGCTCTTATCCGGGCACTCGGTGACCGTAGTGGACAACCTGATCAACAGCTCATCGGTAGCCATTGAGAGGTTAAAGCAGATCACCGGGCGCGGATTGCGATTCGAACTCGCAGACATTCGTGACGCAGACGCGCTCGACCGTGTTCTTGCCAGCGAGCAATTCGATGCCGTTGTGCACTTCGCCGGATTGAAGGCTGTGGGCGAATCTGTTTCGCAACCGCTTCGCTATTTCGAGAACAACGTGACTGGCACACTCCGTCTGCTCGAGTCTATGGGCCGGGCGGGTGTTCGCCGTCTGGTGTTCAGTTCGTCCGCCACGGTCTATGGCGATCCGGCAAGCGTGCCGATCCGCGAGGACTTCCCCCTGTCGGCCAGCAATCCCTACGGGCGGACCAAACTTTTTATCGAAGACATCCTCCGAGACCTTCATCGAAGCGAC
>JBILEG010000285.1:0-4934 GCA_044352225.1 Pseudomonadales bacterium
CGAGTTCGCCGACTACTACGTCAACCAGCGCGGCGACTGGGAGGGCGTGCGGAACCTCCTCGACGTGCTGATCCCGAACTCGAAGAGCGCGCTCGGCGCCGACTGGGAAGCCATGGCCTCGAACATGATCGCCGGCTACGGGGCGCTGCCGCTGGTGGGTACGCCCGAGCAGATCGTCGACGGGCTGCTCGCCTTCTCCAAGGCGGGTCTGGACGGCACCACGCTCAGCTGGGTCGACTACGAAGCGGGTATCGCGCAGTTCAAGGAGCGCATCCTGCCGCTCATGGTGCAGGCAGGACTGCGCGAAGCCTGAGTTCGGCTCAACCCACGCGGGAGGCGATCTCCGCGAGGGGCTTCAGCACCTCTGCTGTGTGGGGCGGCGCGAGATAGAAAATCATCAGGCCCAGTCCCTCGTCGCGGAAGCGACGGCAGCTCTCCTCCAGCACATCGAGATTCGCAAGGTCCACCGGCTGGTGAATCGAGGTCATGATCTCCGCCGGATCGCGTCCCTGCTCGCGGCAGATGCGGTGCAACACCGTGCGCTTCGCCACGAAACCCTCGATGTCGTAACCCGCGTAGTTCCAGTGCTGTGCCCAACGGGCCACCAGCGGGAAGGTGCGCTTCTCGCCATTGCCGCCGATGCAGATAGGCGGGTGCGGGCGCTGCACGGGCGGTGGATTGCAGCGCGCGTTGCGCAGCGTGTAGAGCTTGCCGCTGTAATCGCTGACCTCTTTGGTGAGCAGGCTGTGGATCACCTCGCAGGCTTCCTCGAAACGATCGAAGCGCTGCGTGAGCGTCCCCAGATCGATGCCATAGGCCTCGCACTCTTCCTCGCTCCAGCCCGCACCGAGCCCGAGCTCAAGCCTGCCGTTGCTCACGATATCGAGCGTGGCCGCCATATTGGCAAGCACGGCCGGGTGGCGGTAGAGCGTACCGGTGACCATGCAGCCGACACGGATGCGCTGCGTGGCCTGCGCGAGCGCTGTCAGCGTGATCCAGCCCTCCATGCAGGGCGCGGTCGTGTCGGGCACGTTGATGGGGTAGAAGTGGTCGAAGGTCCAGGCCGAGTGGAACTCGGGCATCCGGTCGGCGGCCTGCCAGACGGCGAGCATGTCGGCCCAGGTGGTGCACTGGGGCGAAGTCTTGATGGCGTAGAGCATCTGCGGTGTGCCTCTGGTGTGGACGGTTCGTGGGGCGGAGGGTGCTAGCGTACGGGACGTTGCGCCTGATAGCCCGCAAGGTCGAAGTAATCGCGCCAGGCGCGGATCAGGCCGTTTTCGATCTCGAAGGTGCCCATCACGGGCAGCGTGATCGCCCTCCCCTCGATGGTAAAGCGATCCACGCGCTCCGTGAGCACGGTGTTGCCGCTTGCGGCGATGTTCGGCATCTCCCAGTCGATGCTGTCGAAGACCCAGCGCGAGCGCAGGTAGGCGCTCACCGCGGGCTTGCCATGCAGGGGCTCGACCGGCATGTTGTGATAGATGATGTCCTCGTGCAGGGAGCCGAGGATGGCATCCAGGTCCATCCGGTTCCACGCCGCCACGAAGGCCTCCACCACCTGCACGGGGCTCATGCCGCGCGCCTCAGAAGGGCGTGGTGCCAAGGCCAAGGCCACCGTCCACATCGAGCTGTGCGCCGGTAGTCCATTCGGCCCGGATCAGGTACTCGATGCCCTCGGCGATCTCTTCCTCGGTGCCGATGCGCCCCAGCGGGTGCAGCGGGGCCATGGACTGCAGACGCTTCAGCGCGGCCTCGTCATCGGCAAGGCCCGCGCGCTGGTTGATCTCGGTGAACACCGCGCCGGGCGCCACACAGTTCACGCGCACACCGCGCGGACCGAGTTCGGCGGCAAGCACACGGGTGAGCGTCTCCACCGCACCTTTGGTCGCCGCATAGGGCGAAGCGCCGGGGAAGGCGCGGCGGTTGTGCACGGAACCGATGAAGATCACCGCGCCTTTGCGGGCAGAGAGATGCTCCGCCGCGAGGCCCGTCATCATCATCGCGGCGACCACATTGGTGTGGAAGATGTCGAGCAGCCGCGCCTCGTCCAGTTCGTGGATCGCGCCGCGATACATATTGCCCGCGTTGTTGATGAGCGCGTCCAGCCCGCCGCCGTGCGCCACGGCCGCCTCCACCAGCCGCGCCCGGTCCGCCGCCTGCGTGATGTCCGCGCGTACGGCGAGACAGGCCTCGCCAATGCTCGCCGCCACGGCGCCGATCTTCTCTTCCCGGCGCCCGCAGATCGTCACGCGCGCACCGAGGGCCGTGTAGCGCCGCGCCATCCCGGCGCCCAGCCCCGATCCTCCACCGGTGATGAGAATGGACATGCCGCGTATGTCTTTCACGAAGAAACTCCTGAGAATCCGGGGATGAGCCACTGCGTGGCCTGCCGGAGCAAACGCCGGTGACAGGGGTGCTGCAGCGAGGAAACGGTGTGTCCCAGTGCGTCGTACACCACCCGGCCCGCGCCGTGTCGGCGCGCCCAGAGAACGGGTTGCGGGCGGCCATCCGAGCCTGCCGAGGCCGAAAGCAACGCGTGGTTGTCGTCGGTGTGCTCCAGGTCGTGGAACACCTCGTCCTCGAGTTCGAAATCCGTTACGCCAGCACAGATGGGATGCTCTGCATCCGCCACGTGGACCTGCGCCTGCTGCGGCGGCGGGTGGAAAGACTGACCCCAGCGCCAGCGCGCGCCCAGCACCTCGCCCCAGCCCGGCCAGTCATCGAAGCAGATGCTCGCGGTGTGCAGCGCGAGCAGCGCACCGCCCTCTTCAACGAAGGCCTCCAGCGCTGAACGTCCTGCCGCAGAAACGGACATCGCGTATTCCGCCCGGAAAGGCGCGTATTTCTCGTGATCGAGCATCCGCCAGCGCAACGCATAGACGGTGAGCATGTCGATGTCACCACCACGCAGGCGGGCAAACGCTGCCTCCACGTCGGTCTCGAGTTCGGAAGAAACACCACACGCGGAGAGGCTCCGCCCAAGTTCCTCCGCGCCCTCGGCGAAGGCGTGGTAGATGCCGCCGTGCAGGATCAGGTTCCGCGGCATCGGCTCAGGTGCGCGGCAGATTGGCAATCACGGAATTGATCACGCCACCGTCGATGGCGATGTTCTGCCCGGTGATGTAGCCGGCTGCGTCGGATGCAAGCCAGAGGATCGCCTCCGCCACATCCTCGCAGGTGCCGAGGCGCTTCAGCGGCACGGCGCCGCCGCGGATACGCCGCACCTCAGGGTTGGCGTAGATGGGTTTGGACATGCCGCCGTCGATGAACCCCGGCGCCACGCAGTTCACGCGGATGCCGTACTGCGCCCACTCGATGGACATCTGCTCGGTGAGGCGGATCACGCCGGCCTTCGATGCGGGATAGGAGCCGATCCCCGTGCCCGGGTTGATCGCGTTGATCGACGCCAGGTTCACGATGTTGCCGCCGCCGTGCTCCTTCATGCGGCGAGCTGCCGCACGGGCCACGATGAAGGTGCCGGTGAGGTTGATGTCGAGCGCGAGCTTCCAGTCTTCCAGCGTGTGGTCCATCAGCGAGGCGAAGCGCACGATGCCGGCGTTGTTTACCACCAGATCAGGCGCTGCGCCGAACTGGTCCAGCGCGGCTTCCACCGCGTCGGGGTCGCGCACATCGCCGCTCAGGGCAACAGCGCCCGGGATCGAGGCGGCGACGCGCGCCGCGCCCTCGGCGTCCACGTCCATCACGCCAACGCGATAGCCGCGCGAACCGGCCATGCGGGCAACGCTCTCGCCGATGCCATTGGCGGCGCCGGTAACCAGTGCGGATTTCATCGGGTGTTTCCTGTGTGTTGATGAATGAGATTCAGCAGGGATCAAGCAACACGGGGTAGCGCCCCCAGTTGGGGCGGGCCGTGCTGGCGTCGGGGATGGGTGGATGCGCAGGATCACGCCGCGCGCCGTGGCGCAGCAGCGATTCGACGAACAGCATCACGATGCCGTACTGGTGGTCATCCGCGCGGGTGTCTGCACGCGGCACCACGCCGCCGTCGAGATCCCGCCCCATGCAGGCGTGCATGCCGAAACCGAAGGTGAGGCCGAAGGGCCACACACCGGGCGGGATCGTGCGATAAGGATTGAAAACGGCCGCATCCTCGCCGAAGACCGCTGTCTCGCGATTGGCGCTGTGGATGTCGGCGATCACGTCATCGCCGGCTGCAACCTCCAGCTGCGCGCCGATGCGTGTGGGACAACCGGCGCTGCGGCGTGCCACGGGGCTCGCCGGGTGCAGACGCAGGCTCTCGTGCACGAAGCGCTGCAGCAGCAGGCGGTCGGCCAGCAGTGCCTCCCGGCTGCCAGGGTGCGCCTCGCACCAGTCGAGGATGTGGTGCATCGCGTGCACGGTGGAGTTGGCGGTGCTGTGGGCGCCGGCCTGCATGTAGAACGCGATCTCGCGTCGCAGGATCTCGGGCGTGAGCCCCAGTTCGTCATAGCTGCGCAGCAGCACTGTGAGCACGTCGCGCGGGAGTTCCTCCTCCGTCAGCGTGCCCGCTGCAAAGCGCGCCAGCGCCTCCTCGCGCCGCAGGCGCGAGGGCGAGAAAAAGCGGGTGTCGAATTCCGCCAGGGCCGCAGCCGCATCGCGGATCACCTCGGCGTGATCTCGCGTCGAGTGGAAGACCGTGGCGGCTTCGCTGAAACGCTTCACGCAGTAGAGCAGTGCCTCGGTCTCGGCCGGTGACTGCTCGGGGCGGTCGATGCCGGCAAAGTCCGCCGTGAGGTTCAGCGTGACGCGGTAACCGCAGTCGATCAGATCAGCGCTGCCCCGCGCGAGAAAGGGCGCGAGCGTGCGAGAGAGCGTGGCGGGAAACACCTCGCGCTCGTAAAAGCGGAAATAGCCTCGCCCGAAGACCTTGAAGGCGGCCGTGCGGCGCTTGTGGTGCTCGGCACCGTGCAGCGTGAGCAGCACGTCGTCCATGA
>JBILEG010000286.1:0-4923 GCA_044352225.1 Pseudomonadales bacterium
TCGAACAGGAGGCCCGCAGCGGCGTGCGCTCGGGCTGCGAGAACCTCGTCTCCGCGCTGATCTACGAGGCAAATCTGGTGCGCCACGTGCTGGAAGGCAGCAGCAAGGCGAGACCCGCCGGCACTGCGGAGCGTCCCGCATCCGCCACACGTCAGTCGCGCATCCTGGTTGTGGACGACGACCGAGCATCGCGCTTCGCGCTGCGCGAGACGCTGCTCGGGGAGGGACACGAGGTTGTCGAAGCCGGCAACGGGCAGCAGGCCGTGGAGATCTGCCGGCAAGGCGCGCCGGACCTGATAGTGATGGATGGCATGATGCCCGTGATGGACGGCTTCAATGCCTGTGCATTGATCCGCAGCCTGCCTGGCTGCGCCGCCATTCCGATCCTGCTCGTGACGGGCATGAACGACGAGGGGGCGGTCGACAAGGCCTTCGGTTCGGGCGCGACCGACTACATCGCCAAACCGATCAACTACGCGGTGCTGCGTCGCCGCATCGAACACCTCCTCGCCGCACGCAGCGCCGAAGAACGGGTGCAACAACTCGCCTACGTCGACTCCCTCACCGGGCGCCCCAACCGCACCAAGTTCAACGAACACATGGAGACGCTGCTCGTCGAGACGGCGCGCAGCGACAAACAGTTCGCGCTGCTGTTCCTCGACATCAACGATTTCAAACTGGTGAACGACACGCTCGGCCACGAGGCCGGCGACCTGCTGCTGAAGTACGTGGCTGAGCGTCTGGTGGGCTGCGTGCGCAAGGGCGATTTCGTGGCGCGTTTCGGCGGGGACGAGTTCTGCATCGTGCTGGACAACGTGCGCTCCTACGAGATGATCCGCAACATCGCCGAGAAGATCCACGACCACGTGAACCGGCCCTTCGTGCTGCTGGGGCGCGAAATGCTGCTCGGAAGCTCGATCGGCATCGCGGTCTACCCGGAGCACGGCGCCGACGCGGGCACCCTGCTCCGTTCCGCTGACATGGCGATGTACCACGCCAAGACGGGCAAGAAACCCTGGGAGTTCTACGAGGCGCGGCTCGAGTCGGAGAGCCTCGCGAGGCTCGAGACCGAGAACGAACTGCGCAACGCCATCGACCGCGAGGAACTGGTGGTCTATTACCAGCCTCAGGAGGATCTGCGCACGGGGCTCATCTCGGGCTACGAGGCGCTCATCCGGTGGCAGCACCCCGTGCGTGGCCTGGTGCCGCCTGCGGAGTTCATCGAACTCGCCGAGCGTAACGGGCTCATCAACGAGATTGGCCACTGGGTGCTCTGCACCATCTGCGAGCAGATGCGTGTCTCGGCGCGGCAGCTTGCCAACCCCTCGCTGGTCGAGGATTTCCGCGAGGTCATCACCGACGCCGGCATACCGCCGGACCGCATCGAGTTCGAAATCACCGAGAGCGCCATCATGGACCGCCCGGACGAGATGATCGGGATGCTGCGGGACCTGAAAGCCATGGGCACCAGGCTCGCGGTTGACGATTTCGGTACCGGTTACTCCTCGTTGAGCTACCTGAAGCGGTTCCCGCTCGACTACATCAAGATCGACCGCGCATTCATCTCGGACGTGATGACCAACCGCATCGATGCCGACATCGTGCGGACGATCATCGCGCTGGCGCAGGCGCTGGAAGTGGAAGTGATCGCGGAAGGCGTGGAGACCACGATGCAGCGGCAATTCCTGAAGGAAATGCAGTGCCACTACCTGCAGGGATTCCTCCTGAGCAAGCCGGTGCCCGCAGAGGACATCGAACGGCTCTTCCTGCGCCGCTCGCCCTCGGCGCGGCTCGTGCAGTTCCCGCGGGCCTGACGGCCTGCGGGCTCAGCCCGGGCCCGTGACCACGGCGGCGTTGTCGACCATGATCTCGGCGCCATTCAGGTAGCGGGATTCGTCGGAGAGCAGGAACAGCACCGCAGCTGCGATGTCCTCGGGCTCGCAGAAGCGGTCACTGCCACCCGCGAGCGCCTCGATCTCGGCGCGCGTGGCGCTGTCTTGCCCGGTGGCGACCTTTACGACCATCGGGGTTTTCACACCGTCGGGGTGAACCGAGTTGCAGCGCACGTTGTTCTTCGACTGCCGGCACTGCACCGCCACCGCCTTGGTGAGGGACCGCACGCCGCCCTTGCTCGCGCAGTACGCGGCCACGAACGGCATGCCGTGCATCGCTGCAATGGAAGAGATATTGACGATGGAGCCGCCGCCCGCGCGCTCCAGTGCCGGCAGCGCAGCGCGGCACCCCAGGAAAACGCCGTCCAGGTTCACCGACATCACGCGACGCCACTCGGCGAGCGAGGTCTGCACGACATTGCCCAGCACCATGAGGCCTGCGTTGTTGACGAGTCCGTCCACGCGGCCGAAGCGCTCCTCCGCCGTGGCTACCACCCGGGCCCAGTCGGCCTCGTCGGTCACGTCGTGCTGCAGGAAAACGGCCTCCGTGCCCAACGAAGCAAGCAGCTCATCCGCTCCCTTTGCAGTGATGTCGGTGAGGACCAGCCTGGCACCCTCACGCGCAAACAGCAGCGCGTCCGCGCGGCCGATGCCGCCCAATGCGCCTGTGACGATGACGACCTTGCCTGCGAGCCTGCCCATGTGCGTGTTCTCCCGGATGAAAGCGTATTAGGCCAGCGCCAACACGCATCGGCAATTGCGCTGTGGAGCCAATCCGCACTGACACTTGCGCTCCGGGCTCGTGGTGCGGCCGGCCAGCCGGAAAAACGCGATCAAACCGGATACTCTAATACGCACACACGGCGGGGAGTTACAGATGGCCAGACCCAGAACCCGCTCCGCCGATCCCGGCATGCTGGGCGCACTGCTCGCCAGCCATGGCGAGGCGGGACCGAAAGCAACCCTGGCCGCGCTGCTGGTCGACACCATCGAAGAAGCCATCCTCGACGGCAAACTGCTGGCCGGGGAGCGACTGAACGCCGATGTGTTCGCGGAACACTACGGCATCAGCCGGGTGCCCGTGCGGGAGGCGCTGCGGGCCTTGGAGGCGCATGGCTGGGTCGTGACGCGGCCACGCCAGGGCTACTTCGTCCGGCCCAAGTCGGAAGAGGAGATGCAGGATCTCTTCGAGACGCGACTGGTGCTCGAGCCTGCAGCGGCGGCACTCGCCGCAGAACGCAGGAGTGCGGCGCAGATGCAGGATTTGCGTGAGATCGTCGCCCGTTCGCAACGGGCCATCCGTGCGCGCAACGGCGCGGCTCTCGCACGGGCAAACCAGGATTTCCACCGCCTCGTGGCACTCGCCACCGGCAATTCGGTGCTGATGTCGATGCTCGAGCCGCTCGGCAAACGGGTGCGCTTCTACACCGTCACGGCCGACTCACGCCGGGGCACTTCGGTGGAGGAGCATGCCGCCCTGGTCGAGGCGATCGGCTTGCGCGACGCCAGCCGCGCCACGGAACTCGCCCGCGAGCACGTGATGAACACCCGCAAGGCGCCCGAACTCCCGGCGGGCAGCCGCAGCCGCTCGCGCTGACACGGGCCATCAGACCCGGCCGACCGGGGGAGATTGTGGCGCCACCCGATAAAGTATATTTTAACTCGACTCCATACCCGCCCGCGGAGAATGCAGCCATGGCAACGAGCAACGCGAAACCCGACGCCGCAGCCGCCAGACGGCAGTACGAGCCCTATCTCAAGGCCGCGTGGGGCATGAAGAACTACTGGTACCCCGCACTGTTCACGCACGAACTCGCCGTGGGCGACACCAAAGGCGTCACCATCGCCGGCGTCCCGGTCCTGTTGCGCCGCACCGCTGCCGGCGTGTTCGCCCTGCGTGACCAGTGCCTGCACCGCGGCGTGACCATGTCGGTGCGGCCGAAGTGTTTCTCGGAAGACACCGTCAGCTGCTGGTACCACGGCTTCACCTACGATCTGGCGAGCGGCACGCTGAAAACCATCATCGGCGCGCCGAACGACCCGCTGGTGGGCAACGCGCGGCTGCAGACCTACCCCACGCGCGAACTGGCAGGGATCATCTTCGTCTTCGTGGGCGACGACGACTACGCGCCGCTGCCGGACCTCGCAGACGATCTGCCCGTGCGCCTCCCCGACGACTACGAGTTCCGCTCGCCGCACCCGATGGACGAGAACGTGGTGGTGCTCGGCATCCACCGTACGGGCAATTCGAACTGGCGCCTCGCCGTGGAGAACGGCTTCGATCCGGGTCACCAGATCATGCACCGCGACGCGCAGGTGATCCTCTCGCAGAACCTCGCCTTTCCGCTGGGCCTGAACCCCACCTCGCCCGAGGCCATCACGGTCTACGGGGAAGACGGCACGGGCCCGGTGGGCATCATGAACGAGTGGCACTCCGGCCATTACGACCTTGTGATGCACAACGACGAACTGGACCTCCATCCCTTCGGCACGGGCTCTGTTCTCGGCCTGCGCACCTCGATGTACCTGCCCGGCGTGCTGATGGTCGAGAACTGGCCACGGCGCGGGCTCACGCAGCTCGAGTGGTACGTGCCGGTCGACGGCAACCGCCACGAGTATTGGGAAGTGATCCTCGCTGTGTGCAACACCGAGGCAGAACTGAAGAAATTCAAATACGAGTACGAGCACCTCTGGCTGCCGATCGCACTGCACGATTTCAACGACGACGACCTCTTTGCCCGCGAGCAGATGGAGCGCTTCTACAGCGTGGACGGCGGCGTGGGCTGGGACGACGAACAACTCTGCGGCATGGACGCCGTCATCACGGGCTGGCGCAAGCTGGTCTCGCGCCACAACCGCGGCATACAGACACCGCAGACACACCCGAGCCCGCGGATGCGCTGAGCGCCGGCCGTGGGTTTCCGGGCCGCGCTGCACTTCGATGACGGGGTGCAACGCGAAGTAGACGTCGCACCGGGCCAGACGCTGCTCGACGCCGCACTCGCGGCCGGACTGAATCTCGCGCACCAGT
>JBILEG010000287.1:0-4917 GCA_044352225.1 Pseudomonadales bacterium
GGGCTCCCGGCAGGCGTTGGAGAAATACACCGTCGATCTCACCGAGCGCGCGGCATCCGGCAAGCTCGATCCTGTGATCGGTCGCGACGACGAGATCCGTCGCACCATCCAGGTGCTGCAGCGCCGCACCAAGAACAATCCGGTGCTGATCGGTGAGCCGGGCGTCGGCAAGACCGCCATCGTCGAAGGCCTTGCACAGCGCATCGTGAACGGGGAGGTGCCGGAAGGGCTGAAGAACAAGCGTCTGCTTTCACTGGACCTTGGTGCGCTGCTGGCCGGTGCCAAGTACCGCGGCGATTTCGAGGAACGTCTCAAATCCGTATTGAAGGAGATCTCCCGCGAGGAAGGCCGCGTGATCCTTTTCGTCGATGAACTCCATACCATGGTGGGTGCCGGCAAGGCCGAGGGCGCGATGGATGCGGGCAATATGCTCAAGCCCGCGCTCGCCCGTGGCGAACTCCACTGCGTGGGCGCGACCACGCTGAACGAGTACCGCGAGAACGTCGAGAAAGACGCTGCGCTGGAGCGCCGCTTCCAGAAAGTGCTGGTCGACGAGCCTTCGGAAGAGGACACCGTCGCCATCCTGCGCGGCCTGCGCGAACGTTACGAGGTGCACCACGGCGTCACCATCACCGACTCGGCCATCGTGGCGGCGGCGCACCTTTCCCAGCGTTACATCTCCGATCGGCAATTGCCCGACAAAGCCATCGATCTCATCGACGAGGCGGCGAGCCGCATCCGCATGGAGATCGACTCCAAGCCGGAATCCCTCGATCGCCTCGACCGGCGTCTGATCCAGCTGAAAATCGAGCGGGAGGCCGTGAAGAAGGACGACGATGCTTCGGCGCGTGCGCGTCTCGAGAAGATCGAGGAAGAGATCGGCGAACTCGAGCGTGAATACGCGGAGCTGGACGAGATCTGGAAGTCCGAGAAGGCCTCGGTGCAGGGTGCGCACCAGGTCAAGGCCGAGATCGAGCAGGCGCGTCTGGACATGGAAAATGCCCGTCGCGCTGGCGATCTCGGGCGCATGTCCGAACTGCAGTACGGCGTCATTCCCGCGCTGGAGAAACGCCTTGCAGCTGCCAGCGACCTCGATGCCGGACGCATGCAGTTGCTGCGCAACAAGGTGACGGAAGAAGAGATCGCCGAGGTTGTCTCCAAGTGGACGGGCATTCCGGTGTCCAGGATGCTGGAGGGCGAACGCGAGAAATTGCTTCGTATGGAAGACGAGCTCCACCGTCGCGTGGTGGGGCAAGAGGAGGCGATCGTTGCCGTGTCCAATGCGGTGCGCCGCAGCCGTGCCGGGCTGTCTGACCCGATGCGCCCCAATGGTTCTTTCCTGTTCCTCGGGCCCACCGGTGTCGGCAAGACCGAGCTCTGCAAGGCACTCGCAGAGTTCCTCTTTGACAGCCAGGAATCGCTGGTGCGTATCGATATGTCGGAGTTCATGGAGAAACACTCGGTCGCGCGCCTGATCGGTGCGCCACCCGGCTATGTGGGTTACGAGGAGGGCGGCTACCTGACGGAAGCCGTAAGGCGCAGGCCCTACTCGTTGTTGCTGCTCGACGAGGTCGAGAAGGCGCACCCGGATGTCTTCAACATCCTGTTGCAGGTACTGGAGGACGGCCGTCTCACCGATGGGCACGGGCGTACGGTCGATTTCCGCAACACCGTGATCGTGATGACCTCGAACCTCGGTTCCGACCGCATCCAGGAGCTTGCGGGGGAGGGCAATTACCCGCGCATGAAGGCCGAGGTGCTGGAGGTGGTATCCCGCTATTTCCGGCCGGAGTTCATCAACCGCATCGATGAGACGGTGGTGTTCCATCCGCTGCAGGCGGCACAGATCCGCGGTATCGCCACGATCCAGCTGGGGCTCTTGCGCAAGCGGCTCGAGGAGCGCGAGATGAAGCTCCACGTGACGGACGCGGCTGTAGACCTGCTGGCAGATGCGGGTTTCGATCCGGTCTATGGTGCACGGCCGCTCAAGCGTGCCATCCAGCAACGGATAGAAAACCCTCTGGCGCAGGAAATCCTGGGGGGACGTTTCGGGACGGGGGATACCGTGATCGTCGATGCCGACGGGTCAGGCTGGCTTCGCTTCAGCAAGCCGTCCTGAGAGCCGGTACTGCTCCGCCGGTTTCACTGGCCGGGCGGGCAGTTCAGGTCCATGCCGGCCTTTGCGCGGCCACGTTCCGCGGATTTTTCTTCCTCGGTCAGCGTGTGATCCTGCCCGTACTCGTCACGGCGCTTCACTGCGCCGGGGCCGGAGAGCATCTCGAAGTTTTTTGTCGCGACGCGACAGCGCTCGGCTTTCTCCGCGGCCAGACGCTCTTCGGGGGTAGGTTCGCGCGCGGCATCATCACGGGTGGAATAACCTTCTTTCACCGAGATGGCCTCGGAGGCTATCCCCACCGGAGGCCGCTGTGTGTAGTGCAGGTTTCCGCTGCTGTCTTTCCATTTGTAGACCGTCTGGTCGGCGGCAGCAGGATGTCCGGCAAACGCCGCAACCGCTGCAAACACCAGTAGAGCCGTCGATCTGACCATGTGAGTTCCCGTCACCAACCCGGTTTTCCCGAGTATAGCCGCGTATCCCGCGGGCCCCGAAGAACGCGGGCGCACCGGTGATTGAGCCCGATCTGCGCAAAGCCGCACAGAAATAGTCGTTGACTCGGTCGCGCAGGCTCCAGAAAACTACGTCTGTTCGGGGCTTCCCCAGCGGCTTGCCGGCCGCAGGCGGCAGTTCGGAAGGCGTAAACCGCGTCTTCCCACCCGGTCATGAAACGCTCTTTCCAAGGTCCCTGTCGCAGCGCCTCGCTCGATCGGGAAGAAGATGTACCAGTCTGAAGCCGGCAGTGGGTTCCCGCATGACGATCACCTCGTCTGTGTGACCGCTGTTGCATGCCGCCTGTTGGCGGCGTGACGTGGCGTCAGACGTCTCAGGAGGAAGCCTCGTGGAAAAACTCTCGGGCGGAGAGATGGTCGTGCAGGCGCTGAAGGACGAGGGGGTCGAGTACGTGTTCGGCTACCCCGGCGGCGCGGTGTTGCATATCTATGACGCATTGTTCAAGCGCGGCGAAGGCCTCACGCATGTGCTGGTGCGTCACGAGCAGGCGGCAACGCATGCCGCTGACGGCTATGCGCGCGCCACTGGCAAGCCTGGTGTCGTGCTCGTGACGTCGGGTCCGGGGGCCACCAACGCCGTCACCGGGATTGCGACGGCCTACATGGACTCGATTCCGATGGTCGTTATTTCCGGACAAGTTCCTCGCGACAAGATCGGTGAGGACGCGTTTCAGGAAACCGATATGGTCGGGATTTCGCGACCTATCGTGAAACACAGTTTCATGGTGCAGCGAGCGGAGCAGATCCCTGGCCTCATCCGTAAGGCATTCCACATTGCCACCACGGGCAGGCCCGGACCGGTCGTGGTGGACATTCCCAAGGATGTGACCAGCCCCGCAGAGAAATTCGATTACGCCTATCCCGAGCGGGTTCGCATGCGCTCCTATAACCCGGTAACGCGCGGGCATTCCGGACAGATCCGCAAAGCCGTGCAACTCCTGCTGTCGGCATCCCGACCGATTATCTACAGCGGCGGTGGGGTGATCCTCGGCAATGCAACCTCACAACTGCGTAACCTTGCAAGGATGCTCGACTATCCCGTCACGAACACGTTGATGGGGCTGGGCGCCTTTCCGGGGACGGATCGCCAGTTCGTCGGCATGCTCGGCATGCACGGCACCTACGAGGCCAACATGGCCATGCACCATGCCGATCTGGTGATCGCTATCGGTGCCCGCTTCGATGACCGTGTGACCAACACTCCCTCGAAGTTCTGCCCTGAAGCCAAGATCATCCATATCGATATCGACCCTACATCGATATCCAAAACAGTGCGTGCAGACATTCCGATCACGGGGCCCGTGGACGCTGTCCTGAACGACATGATCAGCCAGATCGAGGAGATGCGACGTAACGGTGCCGGGCAGCCCGACAAGGCAGCGATACATGCGTGGTGGTCCCGAATTGACGCGTGGAGGGAGGCACACGGCATCTACACGCAGCCACGGTATGAAACGAACGGGCCTCACATCATGCCGCAGGATGTGATCCGCCAGCTCTGGGAGGTCACGCGGGGTGAAGCCTTCATCACGTCGGACGTGGGCCAGCACCAGATGTTCGCGGCCCAGTACTACCTGTTCGACGAGCCACGGCGCTGGATCAACTCCGGTGGGTTGGGAACCATGGGGTTCGGTCTTCCTGCGGCCATGGGCGTCAAGCTCGCGCACCCCGATGCGGATGTGGCCTGCGTCACCGGTGAAGGCAGCATCCAGATGTGCATTCAGGAGCTGTCCACCTGTACCCACTACGGGCTTCCGGTGAAGATCGTGAACCTGAACAACGGTTATCTGGGCATGGTCAAGCAGTGGCAGGACATGCAGTACGCCGGCCGGTACTCGCATAGCGCTTATGCGGATTCACTTCCGGACTTTGTGAAGTTGGCCGAAGCCTATGGTCACGTAGGTATCCGTGTGGAGCGCAAGGAGGATCTGCGAGGGGCACTCGAGAAGGCTTTCGCGATGAAAGACCGGTTGGTGTTCCTCGATATCGTCGTGGATCCCCACGAACACGTTTATCCCATGCACATCGCGCCCAACGGCTCGATGCGCGACATGTGGCTTAGCAAGACGGAGAAAAGCTGAGATGCGCCGGATCATTTCCCTGTTGATGGAAAACGAGCCCGGTGCGCTTTCCCGGGTCGTGGGGCTGTTCTCTCAGCGTGGGTATAACATCGAGACGCTGAACGTGGCGCCCACCGAAGACCCCACGCTCTCCCGCCTCACGCTCACCACCGTCGGAGACGATCGCGTCATCGAGCAGATCACCAAGCAACTGAACAAGATGATCGATGTG
>JBILEG010000288.1:0-4910 GCA_044352225.1 Pseudomonadales bacterium
TCGATCCGCGCCACAGGCAGCACCATCGGCCGCCGGATGGCTTCGTTCAGCCGGTTGTACAGGCCGATGGTATCCAGGGCCACCACGCCGGGCAGCAGCAACGCGAACTCCTCGCCACCGATCCGGAAAATGTCTCGCGGCGGATTGCGCTCCGCCCGCAGGCAATCGGCGATCCGGGTGAGCACCGCATCGCCCACGGGGTGGCCCCAACTGTCGTTCACCTCCTTGAACCTGTCGGCGTCCAGCACCAGTACGCTGAGAGGTATCCGGCGCTCACGCGCGGCATTCACTGCCTGTTCCAGCCGGAGGTCGAAGCTGCGCCGGTTTCCGAGGCGCGTCAGGGGGTCGGTGCTGGATTCGAGCGCGAGGTCATCCAGCGCGCGGCCGATGCTGCGACGCAACCAGTACACGAGCCCCATGACCCCCAACACCAGCATCCCGTCGAGCGTCGCAGCCACGCCCAGCAGATGATCACGCCGCCGCTCGAACTCGGCCGCATAAAGTGATTCCTCGTAGTCCATCGCAAGGATGGCCACCACATTGCCGGCGGCATCCCGGATGGGCGCAGAGACGCTGCGCATGGGTCGGCGTGTACCGCCGGAGTCGTATGCACCGCGGTCGACATAGGGCTGACCCGCCATCAGGGTGGGCATCATGTCTGGCTCGTTGGCGATGTCGAAATCGAGGGGCTCGGTGAGGAAACTCGGGGGATCCGTGGGACGCACCAGATCTGCAGAGCGGGCGGCGTCCAGGATGATCTCGAGGCTGCCGTCCCGGTACCGCATGGTGTAGAGCGCGTGGATCGAAGGAATCGCGTTCTGGATCCTCACCAGTACGCCCTGGAGTGTGTCGTGCACCTCGCCCGATTGCTGCCCGCGCGACACCAGGGTTTCGTGGAGATCGCCGTCGATGCGCGATGCGATGACCGAGGCCAACTCTTTCAGGTGATGGTCGAACTGGAGCTTTTCCTTTTCAACGCCCATCAGCACGAACGGCAGGGACAACAGCACGATCAGCAAACCGAAGGCCAGCCCCGCTTCCAGCGCGAGCAGCGCGGCAGGTTGCAGCAACAGGCGGCGCAGCAGGCCAGGACCCGAACCGGGGGGCGTCGTTGCGCTCATGCCGGGCCGTGCCCCGGGGCCGTCTCGCACCGATCCCGCCCGTCGCGCTTTGCCCCGTAGAGCGCACGATCGGCGCGCAGCATCAGGCCGTCCCCGTCTTCGTTCGCCAGCAGCGCCGCAATGCCTGCGCTCACCGTGAGTCGCAGGCCGATATCCCCGCGTTCGTCCAGTGGCCGCCGTGTGGCCGCCGCAATACGATCGAACAGCACCCGCGCCTGCAGGACATCAGTACCGGGCAGGACGAGAGCGAACTCCTCACCTCCGATGCGACACACGATGTCCTCGCTTCGCGCGCAGTGCTGCAGGGCCTCCGCAACCGTGACCAGTACGCGGTCACCCGCCGCGTGCCCCAGAGCATCGTTGATGGATTTGAACCGGTCGATATCGATCACCAGCAGAGACAGTGTGCGCCCGGTGCGCTGTGCGAGATCCACGTGCCCCGACAGGCTTTGCGTGAAGTGCCTGCGATTGAACAGGCCTGTCACCGGATCCCGCACGGTTTCTTCCCGCAGCGCGGACAGCACCAGGCCCAACTCGTGGCGCATGAACCACACCAAGCAGCCGAGCAGGCCCGCAACCACCCCGAGCAAAGCCGCCGCCGGGAGAGCGAGCGCCACACCCCAGCGACGCGCGACGGCCCTTGACTCACCGTCTCCGAAGTCGATCCCGAGCATTCCGACGACGGCACCGCTCGCCGCCCGCAAGGGGACGTAGATTCCTCGCAGACGGATCCCGCCTTCGACAAAACTCTCGCTGTCCAGCCACGGCGTACCCGCGAGCACGGAGGCAACGAGCCCGGGTTCGATGGTATCCATCAGCACGCGCTCGCCCACACGGGTCACGGCGGTGGCGCGGTCCCGCAATACGGGAATGTCGCTCTGGGCCGTGTCCAGCACATAGACCATGTCGCCGCCGGCATCGATGCGCTTGGTGTAGACCCCACGCACCTCGTGCATCTCCAGGTGCATCTGTTCCAGCGGCGCCAGCAACCGCTTGTACTCTTCCGACCCTGTCTGCCCGTCAGAGACCAGTCGCTCGTGGGCATCGATGTCCACCTGACTCGCAAGAGCGAGGGCGAGTTCGACCATGGCCGCGTCCGAGCGCCTCTGGTAGGCCTCCAGCGCCATGCTGAACGTCCAGACAGTCAGAGCGAGGAAAACAGACAGCGACACCGAGGCGACCAGCACGGCAAGACGCTGCGGTTGCAGGCCCAGCACGGGGCCAAGCTCCAGGCGATCGCGCAGGATGGTTTCAGCCCGCGCCTTCACGGCCGTGCCTCAGGCAGCGACGACGACACGGTCCCGTCCGTTGCGCTTGGCGTCGTAGAGGGCACGGTCTGCAAGTCTCAGGATTTCCTCGGGGCGAATGTCGCTGCCGCTCAGGGTGGCGATGCCCCCGCTGATGGTGATGCAGCGCTCGGCACCTTCGAGCAGCATGGGCATCCGGACCGCAGCGCCCATGCGGTTGAACGCTGCCTCTCCCTCCTGGCGTCCGATGCCCGGCATGAGCAGGGCGAACTCCTCTCCGCCAATACGGCAACAGAGATCGCCCTCGCGGACCTCGGCCCGCAGGCGCTCACCAATGCGCCGCAGCACCTCGTCTCCGGCCGGGTGGCCCAGTTCATCATTCACCCGCTTGAAGTGATCGATGTCAAAGACCAGCAACGTGAAGGGCGTACCCGCACGGCGAGCCTGAGCCATCTCTGCTGCGAGAGTCCGGTTGAAATACGCGCGATTGCCAAGGCCAGTGAGTGCGTCCGTGATGCTCTCGCGCTCCAGTCGGCCAATGGCCTCCAGCAGTCCGCCGTGGAGACGGGCCGTGATCAGTCCCGCCAGCACAGAAAGGCCGAGGCACACCGCAGCACCGACGCGCACGATGAAACGGAAACTCTGTTGCTCGGAGGTGAAATCCCCCTCCTCGACGTCGAGGACGAGAATACCCACGACGTTCCCGCTCTCGTCCCGCAAGGGTGCATCGACCGAACGCAAGTATCGCCCCCCCCAGCGGTAGCTCCGGCTGTCGACATGGATGCCGCCAGACAGAACCGTGGGCAGAAGATCCGGTTCGTCCTCGCCGCGGAAGTCGAGGACGGGGTCCATCACGCGCGAGACCTGCGCTTTGTCGCGTTCATGCCTCAGGCGAGGCGAGGCAGCCGTATCCAACACGTAGAAAAGCCGCCCCTCGAGCGGGCGCATCGTGTAGACCCAGTAGACTTCGGGGAGCAGGTTGTGGAAATCGACGAGCCGGGAAACCGTCCGTTCGTAGAGCGGGGAACCGGTGTCATCGGGACTGCGGAGTTTTTCGTGGGCCTCCACGTCCACGAGCAGCACGGCTGCTGCTGCCAGGCCGCGGAGGCGCTCCTCGGCGATGCGCTGGTGTTGGAGGTTCCCGAAGTGCGACAGAAGCGCGAGCAGGGAGCCACTGACCAGCAGGAACACAACGGCGACTGCCATTGCGCTGGCGAACGCAGACGTGCTGGCGAGGAATACGCCACGCCTGCGTTCCGACACCTCAGCCTCCTGGCGCAGCTCCATCAGGGGAAAGCCCGCAAAAACGTGAGGCTATGGTAGTGGAAAAGCCTCTTCCGAGGTATGGAGAGCGCGGGACTCAGGGCTTTTCCGAGGAGACCGCCCACATCGCGTAGTAAGAGTGCGCACCGCCGAAGGCGTGCCCGATGGCAAGACGCGCACCCTCGACCTGATGGGCACCGGCCATGCCGCGCACCTGCAACGCCGCCTCGCCGAAGCGCAACATGCCCGAGGCACCGATAGGATTGGACGACAAGACCCCGCCGGAGGCGTTCACCGGGAGTTCGCCGCCGAGCGCCGTCGCACCCGACTCGACCATCTTCCAGCCCTCGCCCTCGCCGCAGAACCCGAGGGTCTCGAGGTACATCGGCTCGTACCAGCTGAAGGGCACGTAGAGTTCGGCCACGTCGATCTGGCGCCGGGGGTCGGTGATGCCTGCCTTGGAGTAGACGTCCTTGGCACAGGCGATGAGCGAGGCCGGATGCACGTTGTCCTTGCCCGCATACATCGAACCGTCGGCACGGGTGGATGTGCCGAGGATCCATGCCGGCGGGTTGGGTGCGCGCTGCGCATGCTGTTCGTCGGCCAGCACCAGTGCGCAGGCACCATCAGACGAAGGACAGCTCTCGAGAAAGCGGATCGGATCCCAGAGCATGGGGGACTGCCTGACCATCTCGAGAGAGATATCGGGAATCTGCAGGTGCGCATAGGGGTTGCGCAGCGCGTTCTGCCGGTCCTTCACCGCCACCAGGCAGCCGATGTGATCCGGCACGCCGTAGCGCTCCATGTAGAGGCGCATGTAAGGGGCGAAAAATCCTCCGGCGCCAGCATTCACATGGGGCACGAAGGGCATGCGCGGCGACAGGGCCCAGGTGGCGTTGGACTCGGACTGCTTCTCGAAGCTCACCGTGAGCACGCGCCGGAAGGCACCGCTTTGCACATAGTTGGCAGCCACCACGGCTGTGGATCCACCCACGCTGCCAGCCGTGTGGACACGCAGCACGGGCTTGCCGTTGCCGCCAAGCGCGTCGGTCAGATAGAGCTCCGGCATCACCACCCCCTCGAACATGTCGGGGGCCTTGCCGAGGATCAGCGCATCGATGTCTTTCCAGGTGCAGCCGGCATCTTCAAGCGCGCGCTCCGCGGCCTGACGGACGAGCCCGGCGATCGATACGTCCTTGTGCTTCGACTTGTGTTTGGTCTGGCCGACGCCGACCACTGCCACACGATTACCCATGGGATCAGGCCTCCAGTACGGCGA
>JBILEG010000289.1:0-4900 GCA_044352225.1 Pseudomonadales bacterium
CTGGTGGTGGAGGACCACGAGGTGAACCAGCTGGTCATCGCCGGCATGCTGAAGCGCCTCGGTTACACCTTCGAGATCGCGGCTGACGGCGTCATCGCGGTCGAGAGGCTCGCGCACGGTCGCTTTCGTGCGGTGCTGATGGACATGCACCTGCCCTTGCTCGACGGGCTGGAAGTGACACAGCGTTTCCGTGCCTCCGAATCCGGGCCCGCACGCCTTCCGATCATCGCCCTCACCGCCAATGCCCAGCCGCGTGACCGGGATGACTGTCTTGCCTCTGGCATGGACGATTTCCTCGACAAGCCCATCGAGATCCGCGCCCTCCAGGAAACGCTTGCCCGCTGGCTTGGCCCGCAGGAGGCCTGAAGCCCCTGCGCGATGAGCGCAGGCAAGGTGCTCGAGTCGGACGACCCCGGGCACGATCCAACCACTCCGGGGGATTGGCGGGTGAGGCGCCCGCACGTATCGTAAGGGCTCAATTCCGCTCCCGAGCACTCCGCCATGCCCCGGTTTCTGCTCCCGCTCGTCCTGCTGTTGCTGGTGTCTTCCGCGCAGGCACTCGATGTCGACCAACTCGTGCAGAAGAACATCGAGGCCCGCGGCGGCCTTGAGGCGCTGCGCGCGATGGGCTCGCTCAAAACCACCGGACGGCTGAATTTCTCGCAGGGCGATTTCTCGATGGAGCTCGGTTATGTCTCGCTGCTGCGCCGCGATGCGCGGCTGCGCAGCGAACTCAGCATGCAGGGTCTGACGCAGGTGACGGGCTATGTCCCCGGTGATGCCTGGATCATCAATCCCTTCCAGGGGCGGCGTGATCCCGAGCGCATCAGCGCCGAGGACCAGAAGGACTTCGAGATCAACGCCGACATCGACGGGCCCTTGGTCGACTGGCGGCAGAAGGGCCACGCGGTCGAGTATCTGGGCACCGAGGACATCGATGGCACCCTCGCGCACAAATTGAAAATCACGCTGAAGAACGGCGACGTCCAGTACCGCTACCTCGACCCGGATTACTTCCTCGATATCCTCGTGGTCGACCAGATGACGCGGCGCGGCATCCGCCGTGAACTCGAGACCGAACTCGGGAATTACGAGAAAGTCGACGGCGTCTGGATTCCCTTCTCGCAGGAAACCGGAGCCCGCGGCGAGCCGCGCGGGCAGAAGCTCGTGATCGAGAAGGCCGAAGCGAACCTGCCCATGGAAGACGCGCTCTTCGCCTTCCCGCAGGCCGCGAAATGAGGACCACCACCGTGAAGACACGCCAGGCTTTCTGCTTCCTGCTCGCGCTGCTGGCACCGGCGGCCTTCGCGAAAAGCGACACGCCCGTGGTCGATGCCGGCGTCATCTCCGGCATCGGCGCGCGCAACATCGGCTCTGCGGCCATGAGCGGGCGCATCTCCGCACTCGCAGCGCACGTCGTGGCGGGGAACACCGTGATCTACGTGGGCGCCGCGAGTGGCGGCGTGTGGAAGTCCGATGACGGCGGCACGAGTTTCCGCCCCGTGTTCGACCGGCAGCCGGTGCAGTCGATCGGTGCCATCACGCTCGACCCCTCGAATCCGCGCAACGTCTGGGTAGGCACGGGCGAGGCCTGGACGCGCAATTCCGTGTCGGTCGGCAATGGCGTCTACCGCTCCACCGATGGCGGCGACACCTGGACGCACCTCGGCCTGCCGCAGACCGAGCGCATCGTGAAGATCCTCGTGCATCCGAAGAACGGAGACGTGGCGTGGGTGTGCGCGCCCGGCAAGCTCTGGAGCGATTCGCGCGAGCGCGGGCTCTTCAAGACCGTGGACGCAGGGCGCAGCTGGAAGCAGGTGCTGAAAGGCCCGAACCTTTCCACCGGGTGCTCCGGACTCTCGCTCGATCCGGCCAACCCGGATCGCCTGCTCGTGGGCACCTGGGATTTCCGGCGCAAGGGCTGGACCTTCCGCTCCGGCGGTGAGGGTCCCGATGCACCGAGTGGCAGCAGCCTCTTCCTGAGCGAGGACGGCGGCGAGACCTTCACCGATATCCGCAGCCGCTCTGGCCTGCCCGCGGGCCCGTGGGGGCGCGTGGAGGTGGTGCACGCACCCTCCGATGGGAAGATCGTCTACGCCTTCATCGAGGGCATCGACAGCGCGCTCTACCGTTCCTCCGACGGCGGCCAGAGCTGGGAGCAGCGCGACAAGAGCCAGATGATGGTCTGGCGGCCGTTCTACTTTGCCAAGCTCGTGGTCGACCCGACCAACCCCGAGCGGCTCTTCAAGCCCAACCTGCGGCTGATCGTGAGCGAGGATGGCGGCAAGAGTTTCTCGGACGCCGCGGGCAACACGCACGCCGACTCCCACGACCTCTGGATCAACCCGGCCAACCCCAAGGAAGTGCTGCTGGGCGACGACGGCGGCCTCTGGCTCAGCAAGGACGGCGGTGGGCGCTGGTGGAAGACCGACAACCTGCCGATCAGCCAGTTCTACCACGTGGCCGTCGACAACCGGGATCCCTACCAGGTCTACGGTGGCCTGCAGGACAACAGCTCCTGGGTGGCGGATTCCTCCTATCCCGGCGGGATCTCCAGTTCGCGCTGGGAAAACCTCTACGGTGGCGATGGCTTCTGGGTGATTCCCGATGCAGCGAACCCCGACATCGTCTATGCCGAGTACCAGGGCGGCAACATCGCGCGCATCGATCGCCGCACCAAGCTCGCGCGCGACATCCAGCCGAAAGCGGGGAAGGGCGAGAAGCTGCGCTACAACTGGAACACGCCCATCCACCAGAGCCCCAACCACCCGGGCACGATCTACATCGGCGCGCAGTTCCTGTTCCGCAGCGCCGACCAGGGCCAGAGCTGGCAGCGCATCTCGCCCGATCTCAGCACCAACGATCCCGATCGCCAGAAGCAGGAGCTCTCGGGCGGCATCACGGTCGACAACTCCTCGGCCGAGATGCACACCACGATCTACTCGATCAGCGAGTCCCCGCTCGATGACAAGCTGATCTGGGTGGGCACCGATGATGGCAACATCCAGCTGACGCGTGATGGCGGCAGCACCTGGAAGCGCGCGAGCCCCGGCCTGAAGGGCGTGCCCAAGGGCGAGGCCTGGGTCTCGTGGGTCGAGGCCTCGCGGCACGCGAGCGCCACGGCCTTCGTGACGGTGGATCGCCACACCTGGGGCGACATGGAGCCCCACGCCTACCGCACCGACGACTACGGCCGCAGCTGGCAGCGCATCGCGGGGCCGGGGCAGGGCGTGCGCGGCTATGCGCACGTGATCCGGCAGGACAGCGTGAATCCCGATCTGCTCTTCCTGGGTACCGAATTGGGTCTGTGGATCAGCGTGGACGCGGGCGCGAACTGGGCGGAGTTCAAGGGCGGCAATTTCCCCTCCGTCGCCGTGCGCGATGTGCAGCTGCAGGAGCGTGACCGTGATCTGGTGATCGCCACCCACGGGCGCGGTATCTGGATCGTCGACGACATCACGCCGCTGCGCGCACTCGATGCCTCCACGCTCGATGCCGAGGCTGCGTTCCTGCCGGGTCGCCCGGTGCAGCAGCGCATCTCCGGCGTAGGCGGCTGGACATCGGGTGATGCGGTCTTCGTGGGCCAGGACGCGCCTGCTGGTGCGGTGATCACCTATTACCAGCGCACCCGCCATATCTTCGGCGGGATCCGGCTCGACATCCTCGACGCCGAGGGCAAGGTGGTCGACACGCTGCCCGCGGCCAAGCGCCGCGGCATCAACCGCGTGAACTGGACCATGCGCGTGAAGCCCCCGCGTGTGCCGCGGGCCGCACAGGTCGCCTTTGCCGGCACGCAGGGCCCGCGCGTGCTGCCGGGCACCTACACCGTGCGTCTCACCAAGGGCAAACAGGTCTACGAGACACCGCTGGTAGTGGGGCTCGACCGCCGCGCGGACTACAGCGTGGAAGACCGCAAGGCACAGTACGAGGCCTCGATGCGCATTCACGCGCTCTTCGGACGCATGACCGACCTCACCGATCGCATCGTCTACCTCAGCGAAGCGGCCGGCGCCGCGGCCGAGGGCCTGGAGGCCAAAAATGGCTTGCGCACCGATCTGGAGGCGCTCGCCACCGATGCAGCTGCGCTGCGCACGCGCATCGTTGCCACCAAGGAGGGCGGCGCCATCACCGGTGAGGAACGGCTGCGCGAATTCACCGACCAGCTCTACAGCGCGCTGCTGAGCTATGAGGGCCGCCCGGCGCAGACCCTGCTCGATCGCAGCACGGTGCTGGAGGAGGATCTCGCGGCGCTCACCGCCGAGTTCGATGCACTGGCGGCAGCGCGTGTGCCGGCGTTGAACGCGCGCCTCGGGGAGCGCAGGCTCACGCCGATGGCCTGGCCGCCTGCACCCGCAGCCGCGCAGGCTGCGGCGCTCTCCGGCGGCGTGGCCGGCGGCACCTCGGGGCCCGAGCGATTCGTGCGCAATCCGCTTTGGCATGTGCGGCTGCGCTGAGGTCTGACGGTGACGCAGACCTCACAACGGAGCGGGATCGAGCGCTTTCTGGCCGATGGCACCTTGCGCGTGCCCGCGCTGGTGCCGCCGGCATTGCTGGCCGATATCGACACCCTGATGCGCTCACGTGCAGCGCGGGTCATGCAGGCGCTCGGTGATCGCCTCATCGGCATCGGCAGCCGTGCCGGCTTCCACGAACTGGTACAGCGCTCGCCCGGGCGTTTTGACGTGCCTCTGTCCGAATCCGATCTGCAGCCCTTGTTCGGCCCCCAGGGCTCGCTGTCCGCGGATCTGCCGTGGATGGAGATGGTGCATGCGGTGCTGGGTGTGGACGCGCGGCCGGCGTTCTGCGGCGTGGTGTTCTCGCGGCCCGGTTCGCCCGCGCAGCAGTGGCATATCGACTCGCCGCACGAGGGGCCCGAGTTCCGGCCTGCGCACGCGCTGAA
>JBILEG010000023.1:0-15646 GCA_044352225.1 Pseudomonadales bacterium
GCCGTTACCCGGGTCGTTCCGAGGTGATCTTCTCCGCGATCTGCGACGTCGCCCCGTCCCAATTGGGCGATACCGCACTGTTCGACTTCGCTGGCCTTCGCGCCACCCCTCCTGATCCAGCCGCCATTCGTTTCTGCACCCTCTGAATGCCGCCTGCGGCAAAGCCTTGCCGCATCTGGCCCGGAAAATGCAAAACCCGACCACGGAGCCCCACAAGGGCCCGAATCGTCAAATAGCCGTCAGGTTCCAAGGCTGTCTTCCACGCGGGAGGTGAGCCAGAGGAGCGTGGACGCCGGAGGGCAGGGCACATGGTCGAGCGAGCAGATATCAGTCAGGTACTGGCGCAGATGCGGATGGTGCAGACGCAGATCAATCGTCCGCCCTCGGAGATCATGCCCGGCACTATCGGGCCCGGCCAACTGGCACGTCCGCAGGACGGCCCGGGATTCGGTGCGTTGTTCAGCCAGGCGATCGATACGGTGAACGGGGTGCAAAAGGAGGCAGGCAAGCTGCGTCAGGCCTACGAGGCCGGCACACCCGGGGTCAGCCTGACGCAGGTAATGATCGCTGCCGAGAAGTCCAGTGTGTCCTTCGAGGCCATGCTCCAGGTGCGCAACAAGCTGGTGCAGGCCTACCAGGACATCATGAACATGCCCGTGTGATCCACGGCAACTCCCAGGAGCGCTGAAGAGACATGGCTGACACCGACCAGACTACCGGCTCACAGCTGGCGACCGCCGGAGGAGGGGCCGTGATGATCGAGGCCCCCCAGAATCCGTACCTCGAGGGCATCGCTCGCCTGTCGATTCCCCGGCAGGTGGGCGTGATCGTCGGGCTGGCGGCCACGGTCGCGCTGGCTGTCTGGCTCGTGCTCTGGACCCGTGAGGCGGACATGCGCCCGCTGTACGGCAGTCTGGAGAATCTCGATTCACCGGCCGTCATCGGCGTCCTCGAATCCAGCAAGATCCCCTATCGGCTGGATCCGAGCAGCGGGATGTTGCTGGTCGAGGATGGGCGCTATAGCGAGGCGCGCCTCAAGCTTGCGGAAGCCGGCATGCCGAACGACAGTTCGGTGGGCTTCGAGATGCTCGACAAGGAGCAGGGCCTGGGCACCAGCCAGTTCATGGAGACGGCGCGATTCCGTCGCGGGCTCGAGGGCGAGCTCGCCCGCACGATATCGAGCATCACCAGCGTGCGTTCGGCGCGGGTCCATCTCGCCATCCCCGAACGCTCGGTGTTCGTACGCGACCAGCGCAAGCCGAGCGCTTCCGTTCTTCTCGAAGTGGTAGCCGGTCGCAGCGTCGAGGATGCCCAGGTGCGTGCCATCGGCAACCTCGTGGCATCAAGCGTGCCTGACATGGAGCTTGCCGGCGTCACCATCGTCGATCAGAAGGGGCGGCTGCTGTCGAATTTCGCCGAGGATCGCGAGGCTGTGCTCGCTAGCAAGCAACTCGATTTCACGCGCAACCTCGAGGACCAGATGGTCGAGCGCGTGCGCCGCATCCTCGAGCCGATCGTGGGGGCTGGGCGCTTCAAGGCCGAGGTGACGGCGGATGTGGACTTTACCGCGGTCGAGCAGGCCGACGAGATTTACAACCCGGACCTGCCCGCGATCCGCAGCGAACAGCGCTCCGAGGAACAACGCCTGGCAGGTGAGGCTGGTGGTGGCATCCCCGGCGCGTTGAGCAACCAGCCTCCTGTCAACGGCGCGGCGCCGGAAACGGTCACACCGCCCGCGGGTGGTCCGGCGTCCGCCGGCGGAGCGGCCGTGGGGCCGAGCGCGGCGGGCCAGACGGCCGGTAACCTGCGCACGCAATCGTCGCGCAACTACGAGCTCGACCGCACACTCAGTTACACGCGCCACCAGGTCGGCAAGCTCCGCAGGCTGAGCGTTGCGGTTGTACTTGACGACCGTGTAAGCCTCAACGCCGAAAGTGGCCAGCGCAGCAATACGCCGTGGGACGCGCAGGCGCTCGAGCGCGTGACGACGCTGGTGCGTGATTCCGTGGGCTATGATGCCCGACGTGGCGACAGCGTGAACGTGGTGAACACCGCGTTCTTCGACCTGCCCGTGGACGATCAGCCCGAAATTCCGATCCCGTTGTGGGAGCAATCGTGGTTCTGGCCCGCCGTCCGGTTGGCAATGGGTGCCATGGCGGTGCTCCTGCTGGTCTTCGCGGTGGTGCGCCCGGTCCTGCGGACGCTCAGCAGCAACGCGCGGCAGATGCGTGCGCTCGAGGAGCGCCATCGCATGGAACGAATGGTGGCGGAGTCCGCGGCCAAGGGTGAATCCGGAGACGACTCCGTTCCGATGCTGCCTCCGCCGAACCGGGAGTACGAGCGTCGCATGGCCGCCGTGCAGGCCCTGGTGGAGGGAGACGCCGAGAAAGTCGCCCAGGTAGTGCGCAAATGGGTACGCGAAAGTGAGTGACGCAGCAACGCCGAATGAACCCAATCCGATAGAGAAGGCGGCGATCCTCCTGCTGTCCGTCGGAGAGGCCAATGCGGCCAGGATCCTGCGCTATCTGACGCCCAAGGAGGTCCAGCGTGTCGGCGCCCAGATGACCAAGATGCAGGACATCAGCACCGAGCAGGTGCAGGTCGTCATCGAGAGTTTTCTGATCGAGGCCTACGCCGCGACGGGACTTGGCGTGGGCAACGAGAGCTATATCCGCAACGTGCTGATCGAGGCGCTCGGCGAAGAGAAAGCCAACTCGCTGATCGACAACATCCTGATGAGTGACAAGACCAAGGGGCTCGAGGCGCTGCGCTGGATGAATCCCAAACTGGTCGCCAACACCATCCGCGGCGAGCACCCGCAGATACAGGCCGTCATCCTGAGTTATCTCTACCCGGACCAGGCAGCGGAAGTGCTGGCGCAATTCAGCGAGAAGGCGCGCACTGACCTCGTGATGCGCATCGCCACGATGGAGACGGTCAACCAGACGGCCCTGCAGGAACTGAACAAGATCGTCGAGGGCGAACTCACCGGTTCGGGCCTCCAGCAGGGGCAGTTCCTGGGCGGCGTCAAGTTCGCGGCGGATATCGTGAACAACATGGACAGCAGCCTCGAGCAGACCCTGATGGAGCACATCAAGGAAGTGGACGAACCGCTCGGCACCAAGATCCAGGATCTGATGTTCGTGTTCGACGATCTGAAAAACATCGACGACAAAGGTATTCAGGCGCTGCTGCGCGAAGTGTCCTCCGAGATTCTCGTGCTCGCGCTCAAGGCGGCCGACGAGGATCTCAAGACCAAGTTTTTCGGCAACATGTCCAAGCGTGCGGCGGAGCTGCTCAAGGACGATCTCGAGGTCAAGGGCCCCGTCCGTGTCACCGAAGTCGAGACCGCGCAGCGCGAGATCCTTGCCGTCGCGCGCAGGATGGCAGACGCCGGGGAAATCGTGCTCGGTGGCAGTTCGGAGCAGATGATATGAGCGCGCCCTGCGCGTCTGGAGCGTGTTGAATGACGGTGCGTCGCATACCCGCCGCGCGTCTTGAATCCTTCGAGGCCTGGTCCCTTCCCTCCGTTTCGCAGGGGCAGGTCCTCAAGGCAGAGCCTTCCCGCTCCGGAGAGCGAGTGCGCGCCTCAGGCGCGCGGGCCGAGCCCGTTCCCCGTCCTTCCCTCGAGAAGGAAGTCACCGCGAACATCCGCGCCGGCCGCTATGCGGCGGGCGTGAGTGCCGGGCAGTTGGAGTCCATCGTTCTCGAGGCCGCCCGAGAGGGGCGTGGCGAGGGCTATGCGGAGGGTCTGGAGAAGGGGCGTTCCGAGGGCTTCGCGCGCGGCCGCGAGGAAGGGCTCGCAGCTGCACGCCGGATCATCGAGGACCAGGCTGCCCGGCTGGCGGCGCTCGTGGAGGCACTGCAGCAACCGCTTGCCGATCAGCAGGAACAACTGCGTGAAGCAATGCTCGAGATCGCGACACGCGTGGCCGAGGGGGTGTTGCGCACAGAGCTTTGCCTGCAGCCCGACAGCATTCGCGCCGTCGTGGACGAAGCCCTCGCCGCACTGCCGGCAGGAGCGCAATCGATCCGCGTTTTCCTGTGCCCGGGCGATGCGGAGTTGGTGCTCCCTGCGCGCGCGGCCGATGCCCCCTGGACGGTCGAGAGCGATCCTGCGCTGCGCCCCGGTGACCTGCGGATCGAGACCCGCGAGTCAGCGGTCGCATACGCCGTTTCGGACCGCCTCGCCGAGATGCTCAGCCAGTTGCTGGGCGCCGAGGCTGCGCGGGCACGCTCTGCGTGAGTACGCCGCTTGTGGAGTTCATGCAGGGCGCGGCAAGGCGATTGCGCAATGACTGTCCGCCTGTCGCTGAGGGCATGCTGACGCGTGTCGTCGGCATGACCATCGAAGCCGTGGGCTTCGATGCCGCGCTCGGGCAGCGCTGCCTGATCCGTCAGGGGCCGGGGCGGCACTTGCAGGCCGAGGTGGTGGGTTTTTCAGGTGACCGTGTTTACCTGATGCCCGCACAGAAAGTATCGGGTCTGCGTCCCGGCCTGCGCGTGCGTCCGCTCGGCATGTCTGCCGATGTGCCGGTGGGCGAGGGTCTTCTGGGGCGCGTTCTGGGCGGTGACGGTGAGCCTCTGGACGGTATCGGCCCCCTTCACGACGTGGAGTTCACGGAGCTCGATGCACGCCCGATCAATCCGCTGGCACGCGCGCCCATCCGCCAGCCCCTCGACGTGGGCGTGAGATCACTGAACGGACTGTTGAGCGTCGGAAGAGGACAGCGCCTCGGGATTTTCGCTGGCAGCGGCGTGGGCAAGAGCATGCTGCTCGGCATGATGACCCGCTTCACCGAGGCCGATGTCACCGTCGTGGGACTGGTCGGCGAGCGGGGGCGGGAGGCGCGCGAGTTCATCGAGGAAATCCTGGGCGTCGAGGGCATGAAGAGGGCGGTGATCGTGGTCTCTCCCGCTGACGATGCGCCGCTCCTGCGGTTGCGTTCGGCGCGGCTCGCCACGCGTATCGCGGAGGACTTCCGCGATCGGGGCAAGAACGTGCTGCTGCTGATGGACTCCCTGACGCGCTATGCGCAGGCCCAGCGCGAGATCGGCCTCGCGATCGGTGAGCCCCCCGCCACGCGTGGCTATCCGCCATCCGTGTTCGCACGTATCCCCGACCTCGTCGAGCGTGCCGGCAACAGCGAGGCCGGAAAAGGCTCCATCACGGCTTTCTACACTGTGCTCGCCGAGGGCGACGACATGCAGGATCCCGTGGCCGATGCGGCACGTGCGATCCTCGACGGACACATCGTGCTGTCGCGCACGCTCGCGGAAGAGGGACAGTATCCCGCAGTCGACATCGAGGCCTCCATCAGCCGCGTGATGCCCTCGATCGCCTCGCGGGACCACCGCGCCTGGGCCCAGGAGTTCAAGAAACTCTGGGCCCGTTACCAGCAGAACCGGGACCTGATCAGCGTGGGGGCCTATGCCCCGGGTGCCGACGAGGAAACGGATCGCGCCATTGCCGCTTTGCCGGCGATGCGCCAGTACCTCCAGCAGGCCTTCGACGAGAGAGTGGATTTTCCGACGGGCGTGGCCCAACTGGCGGGGCTTTTCGGCGCTCCCCAGACCATGCCTGAGCAGAGAGCGGGTGTCCCACAGGCCTCATCTGCTCCGCGTCGCCAATTGCGCTCCGCACCCGTGGCTGAGCGCCGGTGAAACGTTCGCGTCGGCTGGGCACGCTGGTGCGGCTGGCGGCCATGGCCGAGCGCAATGCGCGCACCGGACTTGCCCGTGCGAACCAGGATGTGCTGCGCAAGGACGGTCAGCAGCGGCAACTCGAGTCCTACGAGGCGGAGTATGGCGACGCGTGGCTCGAGGCCGGGCGCCTCGGTCTGCCCGGCGAGAAAGCCAAGGGTCTGGCCGCCTTCCGTGACAGTCTCGCCAACACACTCGAGGCGCATCGCTCCTCTTTGCGCGCGGCGGAGGCGCAGCGTGACGAGCAGGCACGCCGCTGGCAGGGCATGCGTTCCCAGTTGCGTGTGTTCGAGGACCTGGAAGAGCGCGCGCGCCGTGCCGAGGACCGCGAGCGCGAGAAACGGCTGCAGAAGGCGATCGACGAGCTCTCGGCACGGTCACGCCTTCCGGATTGAGGTCGGCTGCCGCATGGCAAGCGCCGCGCCACCTGCGTTAGACTCGCGTCCACGTCGAAACACCCCGGGCAATCCCTCATGAGTCTACCCCTCGACACCAAGATCCTCGTCGTCGACGACTTCGAGAGCATGCGGCGCATCGTGAAGCAGGTTCTTCACGACATCGGGTTCAAGGACATATCCCTCGCTGACGACGGTGCAACTGCACTGCCCATGCTGAAGAACGGTACTTTCGGCTTCCTGATCACCGACTGGAACATGCCGCAAATGGAAGGCATCGACCTCGTGAAGGCGGTCCGGGCCGACCCCCGTCTGAAAGGCATGCCCATCCTGATGGTCACCGCTGAAGCCAAACGCGAGCAGATCATCCAGGCCGCACAGGCCGGCGTGAACGATTACATCGTCAAACCCTTCACGCCGGATACCCTCAAAGCGAAGATCGAGAAGATCTTCAAGGGAGTCGCCGGCAAGTAGGTCCGGCGTGTCGGTCAGGAGGATATGCGCGTGAGCAGTGGCACTTTCGATCCCGAGCAATTGATTGCCGAGCGGCTTCAGGGCAAGGCGGCGGAACTGTCGGCCTGCCTTGAGCGGCGGGACATGTCCGGGGCCTTTTCCGTCATCGAGAACATCAACGCCGTTCGCGAAGAAAGCATCTACTACGGCCTGGGCCTGCTGGCGCGTGGCCTGCACACGGCCATCGTGACCTTCGAGGTCGACGACCATGGCAAGCATTACCTCGCGCACGACGAATCGGGTACGGCAGGCCTCACCAGCCAACTGGACAACGTCGTGAGGATGAGCGAGGAGTCTGCCCGCAAGACGCTGAATATCCTGGATACGACATTGCCCATGGTGCGCGAGCTGCGTGCTTCGATCGAGCTTCAGGAAGCCTCGGATGTCTCTGCGCCCCGGGAGTTTCTCGCGGCGCAGAAAGCAGGCCTGCAGCAGGTGGAGCACAACCTCATGGACATCCTGATGGCGCAGGGTTTCCAGGACCTGAGCGGGCAGGCCATCCGCAAGGTGAACGGCATACTCGGCGATCTGCAGAAAGACCTCATCGCGCTTCTGACCTACGCGAACCACGTGAAGTCGATGTCCCAGACCCTTCCCGTGCAGCTCGCAATCGCCGACGCCGAATCGCCGGAGGAGGAACCGGAGGAGCCCCAGGAAGCGGCGCTGGCGCAGGGGTCGGTAGACGACCTGCTGGCGAGTCTCGGTTTCTGACCTGACATCCCGACGCGCAACATCCGCCAGAGGCATCCCGGCATGAGTGGTGACAGTCTCGACGAGATCCGGAAGATCTTCGAGGAAGAGTGCATCGAGGGCCTCGACACCATGGAGTCGGGCCTGCTCAACCTCGAAGAGGGCAGTGCAGGAGGTGATGTCGTCAACGACATCTTCCGTGCGGCCCATTCGATCAAGGGCGGGTCGGCCACGTTCGGCTACATGAAGATCGCAGACTTCACCCACCTGATGGAAACCCTGCTCGATCTGGTGCGCAATGGCCAGAAGTCCGCCACGCCTGCGGTGGTGCAGCTGCTGCTCGGATGCGTCGACTGCCTGCGCGAGATGATGGAGGCGATCCACTCCGGCGAGTATGACGACGCGCGTATCGCAGACCTGATGCGGCTTCTGCAGGCCGAGCTGCCGCGCGATGACGAACCCGAGGCGGCGCCACTCCCTGCACCCGTGGCAAGCGTGGTCGTCACTCCGGCGCAGGGCTGGCGCATCTCCTTCCGGCCCCACGAGCAGTTGCTGCGCAGCGGCAACCAGCCCTTGCACATCCTGCGTGCGCTGTCCGAACTCGGCGACTGCGTTACGCGCAGCGACGTCTCGCGTCTGCCATCGTTCGAATCGCTGGATCCTGAATCCATCTATCTCTCATGGGATATCGAGCTCACGGGCAATGCCTCTCTCGCGCAGGTTCGCGAGGTCTTCGAGTGGGTCGAAGGCGAGTGTGATCTTTCCATCGAGCCGCTGGGTGCGCCGGAGTCCGCGCCTGCGCCTGCACCGGCTTCAGTGGCGGCAGTCGTTACGCCGGTTGCCGTTCCCGCCGAGCCGGATCGGCGCGCCGCTGACCGACGGGCTCCCGCCGAGGACCGGCGGAAGAAGCCCGCAGCCAAAGAGGCCGGTTCCATCCGCGTCGGCATCGACAAGGTCGACAACCTGATGAACCTTGTGGGCGAACTCGTCATCACGCAGGCCATGCTGTCGCAGTTCGGTCGCGAGTCTGCCGAGGGGCTGGACCTGATGGGCTTGCGTGACACCCTGGAGCAGCTTTCCCGCAACACGCGCGAACTGCAGGAAGCCGTCATGCAGGTCCGCATGTTGCCTGTCAGCGTGACCTTCAGCCGTTTCCCCCGGCTTGTCCACGACCTCAGCGCGAAACTGGGCAAGAAGATCGAGCTGGAAATCTCCGGCGAACAGACCGAACTCGACAAAACCGTTCTGGAGAAGATCGGTGATCCGCTGGTCCATCTCATCCGCAATTCGCTGGATCACGGCATCGAGGACGAGGCCACGCGCATCGCCGCCGGCAAGACCGCTCACGGAACGATCTTCGTCAGCGCATCCCACGAGTCCGGGAACATCGTCATCCGGGTCGCCGACGATGGTGCCGGCCTGAACTCCGAGAAAATCCTGCGCAAGGCGAAGGAGCGTGGTCTGGTGGCCGAAGACGAGGAACTCAGCCGCCAGCAGGTGAACGACCTCATTTTCATGCCAGGCTTCTCGACTGCCGACGTCGTGAGCGACGTGTCCGGTCGCGGGGTTGGCATGGACGTGGTGCGCAGCAACATCCAGGAGATCGGCGGACGGGTGGACGTGAGTTCCACGCCGGGAGAGGGCAGCGTCTTCCAGATCACGCTCCCGCTCACGCTCGCCATCCTCGACGGACAGCTGGTGCGGGTGGGAACCCAGGTCTACGTGGTGCCGCTGCTGTCCATCGTCGAGACCGTTCAGGTCGACCGCGAGCGTCTGAACATGATCACGGGTCAGTCTCCCGTGTATCGCCTGCGCGGAGAGGCGGTACCGGTGGTCAGCATCAACCGCGTACTCCGCGTGCGAGAGGAGCCCGGGGAGGGCGCCGTGAGTGACCGCGAGCGTTTGCTGGTGATCGTCGAGACAGGGCGTGACATCGTGGGGCTCGCCGTGGACGAACTCCTCGAGCAGCACCAGGTCGTGATCAAGAGCCTGGAGAACAACTTCACCCAGGTCCCGGGAACCCTGGGCGCCACCATACTGGGTGACGGCACGGTATCCCTGATCGTGGACATCGCGGGTCTTGTCCGTCTGTCGGGCGTACGCACCGATATCGGCACAACCACCTCGGCCGCGGCCTGACAAGGGAGCACGGACATGGCAGAGACGCAGGGACATCACGGTGCACTCGGCGATCCGCTCGCCGGCGGAGGGACGCAGTACCTCACCTTCATCCTGAACGGCGAGCACTACGGGATCGATATCCTGAAAGTGCAGGGTGTGCAGGGCTGGCAGCGGGTAACCCAGATACCGAACATGCCGCCCTTTCTCCTGGGGGTGATCAACATGCGCGGAGACGTGGTGCCGATCGTCGATCTCCGGCTCCGTTTCTCGCTGGGATCTGCAGAGTTCAACGACCAGACGGTTGTCGTCATCGTTCGGGTCGAGTGCCACGATCACCCTCGCACAGTGGGGCTGGTGGTGGACGCCGTCTCCGAGGTGCATACCATCCATACCGTCGATTTCCGCAAGACGCCGGAAATGGGCGGCAGTGTGGGTGCGGAGTACCTGAAGGGCCTCGGCATGGTCGGTGATCGGATGGTCATCCTCTTCGAAGTCGAAAAGTTGGTGAACGGCGGGGTTCTTGCGCAGGTATCTCCGCCGCCGCGCGACGTGGCGGCCTGAGCCGGAGGAAGCAGACAGTGGAACTGGAACTGAGTATCGGAGCTGATCTTTCGAGGGTGAAGCTGCCGCAGACCATGTCGATCGCTGATGCCGCGGAACTCAAGTCCCGTCTTCAGGAGATCATCGAGGTCCACCCGGGCCGCATCATCATCGACCTCGATGCTGTGATATCGGCGGATACCGCCGGCTTGCAGTTGCTGACGGCCTTCGTGACTACCGCAACGCGCAACGGCAGCCGTGTCCAATGGGACAACCTGTCGGTGCCGTTGTACATGGCTGCCTGCCAACTCAACCTCGAAGAGCAGTTGCAGTTCTGATGCGGCCCTGGGTCCTGCACTGATGCGGGCCGAGCCCGGGGCATGAGTACCTACTCCGGTGCGGCTTCACTGCCTCCGCTCGAGCCTCCCTACGACAGGGTCATCCGTTATATCGATCCGCACACGGGGCTGGTGACGGCCAAACTGGTGCCGGGTCAGTTGTTCGTGGGTGGCAGTCGGGATTGCATTACCACGGTCGTCGGATCCTGTCTGACGGTATGCATGCACGATCCGCTCACCCGGACGGGCGGGATGCTCCAGTTCCTCCTGCCCTGCGCCCCGGGCCTTGCCGAGAGCGGACGTGTTGGCGGGCTGGTCCCTTCCGAGCGTCATGCATTTCTCGCGTTGGAGGCTCTGCTCGGTGCGCTCGCAGCCCGCGGGGCCCGACGGTCCGGTCTCGTGGCCAAGCTCTTCGGCGCGGCTCGGGTTGATCCCGAGCTTGCCGAGAGTTCGCGTGAAACCCTGCGCCAGGTCCGGGATTACCTCCGGGTGGAGCGTATCCCCGAAGAGGCCTCGGACACGGGATTGCTGCAGGCGCGGAAAGTGGTGTTCCACCCCGGTGAGGGCAGGGTGAGATTGAAGAAACTGGGTGAACTGCCCAATGACACCCTGCCCAGGCGGGAGCGTGAATACTATGGCCGCGTACTGGCGCGTGCTGCAGTGCAGGGTTGATCGCGTCGGAAGCATTCCCGGGAGTATGTTGTGGGCAAGCGGATACGTGTGCTGGTGGTGGACGACTCGGCTCTGGTGAGGAAGTTGCTCACGGAGATGCTCTCCTCAGACCCTGAGATTGAGGTCGTGGACACGGCCCAGGACCCGTTCGTTGCGCGGGAAAAGATCAAGCTGCTCAATCCCGATGTGCTCACACTGGACGTCGAGATGCCCCGTATGGACGGCGTCACGTTCCTGCGCAACCTGATGCGCTTGCGGCCCATGCCGGTCGTGATGGTGTCCACGCTGACGGAGCAGGGCGCCGAGATCACCCTCGATGCATTGCGGTATGGCGCGGTCGACTTCATCACCAAGCCCAAGGTCGATATCGCCTACACGCTCCAGGATTACCGCGACGATCTGATTGCGAAAATCAAGACCGCATCGCTGGCGCGGGTCCGCCAGCTCAGCGCCAGCAACACGGCTCCAGAGCGCGCCCCGGGGGCAAGTGTTCCCGTAGACAGGGTTCTGCCATCCGCGCCCCGGCAGCACTTCCGCACCACCGACCGGCTGATCGCCATCGGAGCCTCCACCGGTGGAACCGAGGCGATACGTGAGGTGCTGGAGCGGCTGCCTGGAGTCACGACGCCGGGCATCGTGATCACGCAGCATATTCCCGCCTCGTTCAGCGGACCTTTCGCACAGCGGATGAACCGCTGCTCCCAACTCGAGGTGAGCGAGGCGCGCGATGGCGAGCAGATCCTGCCGGGCCACGCCTACATCGCGCCCGGCGACCAGCATCTGATGGTCATCAGGGATGGTGCGCGCTACCGGTGTCGCCTGAGCGCGGATGTGCCTGTAAACCGGCACCGGCCCTCCGTCGATGTGCTTTTTCGCTCCGTGGCCCAGAACGTGGGCCCCAATGCACTGGGCGTCATACTGACCGGCATGGGAAAGGACGGTGCCCTGGGGCTCAAGGACATGCGTGAGGCCGGAGCTCACACCATCGCCCAGGACGAGGCGAGCAGCGTTGTGTGGGGAATGCCGGGGGCTGCCGTCGCCTGCGGTGGCGCTGTGGAGACCCTCCCCCTCGACGATATTCCAGCAGCGATCTTGCGCCGCATGGCCTGAGTTCGGCAGCTGGCGCGGAGCTTGCACTATCCGGTGAAGCCCCTGCTTCCCGGAGTCAGCCCCGATGCCACCCACCCCCCTCAGTGCCAGCGCTGCCAGTGCCTTGCCTGCCCTCGGAGAACTGGCAGTTGCCACGTCGGGAGGAGGGATCAGGGAGGGTGGTGTGAGCGCTGGCTCAGATGGTGTTCCCTTCCCCCAGGTGCTGAAAGATCACATAAAAGAGATTAATAAAGCTTCCCAAGCGATTGTTAATAAATATTCTTCTACCCTTGGTGTCGTAGCCGTTCAGACTCCTGAGACGGCGCTGACTGCGATGGCGTCGGAAGCGGAGCAGCCCCTGCAGGAGACGCTACCCGGCCCGGTGCCGGCAGTCTTACCGTTCGTCATGCGCCTCAGCCTCCCGGGTGCGGGGGCAGGGGAGGCCTCCGCAGACGCCGGCTCTGACGGCAAGGCCTTGCCGGGTATCCGGCAATCACCGCCGCCGGACGATGCGGGCTCAGAGTCCGCCCAGTTGGCCATGCTTGTCGGTGCGACCCAGACTCCGGTCCCGTGGACAACGGTTCCCCCGCCGGTGCTGACGGATGTCGATGCTGCAGCGCCTGCGCCTGCGCCAGCCCTCGCTTCCTTGTCTCACGCCCTCGAGGGAGAGTTCGATCAGGCAGGTATCACGCCCCAGAGCGAGTCTTTGGCCCCGCCTCCCGTTGCGCCTGAGCGCCAAGCTCCGGTCGCCACGCCCGGGTTCGTTCCTGATCCTGTCGTGGCGGCATCAGCCCCACCCGTACCATCACGGGTCGTGGATCCTGGCATGAGCGGCAACGCCCTTGCCGAGTCTGCGGGCGCGCAACTCCATTCCCGGCCCGTGCGCCAACAGGGCGGGCCTCAGTTGTTCTCCGCGCAGGCGGACTTGGCTGCGGGCCCCGTGGCCTCTGTCTCATCGCCTCCTTCCGCAGAACCGGTACTGGCGCTGCGTGCAGACCCGGCCCCCGGGGTTTACCCCGCCGGTGGCGCAGCCCCGGATGTGATGTCGCGTCCGCTCGAGCGTGGTGCCGTAGCATCGTCATCGTCGCTGCCAGGCCCGCAAACAGCGCCGGTTGCTGGGGCAGGGCCAGGAAGCGCCTTTCCGCCCGAAGCGGATCGGGCTGACAGGAGCATCGTTTCTGCGCCGCGCCCCGGAGTGGTGCCTTCACTCCCGCAGGCCACTGCCATTTCCGCGGCTGTAACCCTTCCCTCCGCGCCCGCGGGTGAGGTTCCAGCCACGCCCGCGACCGTGGGCGGCCAGGAGCTGTTCAGATACGGCGCCGTTGCAGCGACCCCCTCGGATGGCTTGCCCCCTCAGGTCCATGCAGTCCGTGCATCCGGGGCAGAGTCCGCTCTCACGGTGCCGCCCGGAGCGCCAGATAACCGCTCCGACGGCGTGATCGCGCGGGCCATGGGGTCTGCTGTCCCGGCTGAAGGGCTTGCGCCCTCGCCCGGCGGCGCGTTTGTGAACTCCGCTGCCACAGCAGGGGCCACCGCGTCTTCAGGGCCGATGGTGCCCATCCCCGGAGCAGCGGTCCTGTCTCTGGACGAAGGGAAGAGTGCAGACGCTGAACTGCCGTTGTCCTACGCGCCGGGCACGTCGAGCTCACAGCCGCTCCGGGGTGCAGCAGGAGCGTCAGCCGGTTCACAGGGCGGTGCGGTGCCTCCGTCGGAATCCCCACAAGTCCCTGTGGCCGGGATCGGGCGAATTTCAGCCCAGATGTCTTTGCCAGCCGGAACCTTCAGCGAAGGTGCGGACGCTGCTTCAAACCCTTTCTTCACGCTGCCCTCCGGCATGCCCGCTGCGTCGGACCTTCCGGCAAGCCTGCGCAGTACGCCCCGGCGTAATGTCGATCCGTCAGCGATAGCCGTTTCTGCCATGGGTGCCGTTACGGCCGCGCCCGCCGCCTCGATCCCTGGCGCGTCCGTGCCCGTTGCGGTCGAGGGACTCGCAGCCGCGACGGTGGGGGCGGTAAAAGAATCGCTGACACTCGACACTGCGGGAGTTCTGCAGGCCGCGGCCGGGGACCCGCGTCCTGCCGTCGGGGAAAGCGCCTTTGCCACTTCGCTGGCTTCCGCCGTAGGGCGCTCTCAGGAGGTGCAGGCAACCCCGGCAGCGGTGCCACAGGCGCCTGGCTCTCTGCCTGTCCTGCTTGGCGCCGCCACGGGCAGGCTGGGGGAGGAACTCGGCCAGCGCATCCTCTGGCTCTCCGGGCACAACCTTCGCTCGGCCGAAATACAGATCGATCCACCGGAGCTCGGTCCGCTGCAGGTGCAGGTACACACCCACCGTGACGGTGCCAGCATCCAGTTCACAACGCACAGTGCCGCCGTACGCGATGCCCTGGAATCCAACCTGCCGCGGCTGCGGGAACTTCTTGAGGGGAGCGGCCTCAATCTGCTCGACGTCAACGTGGCGCAGCAGCAGCAACGCGGTGCTCCCGGCGAGCGTGACGCCTCCGCAGCCACCGCTCAGGCCTCACGCGGACGGCTCGCGGGAATCGGTCAGGCCGGTGAGCAGTCCGCGCCAGCCCGCCGCAGCCTCGGACTGGTCGACGACTACGCCTGAGCCGGGAGACGCATTTGGCATTGCGGCGTGTTGGCCCTCCCATGCTGTGCTAACTTGCCCCGGGACGATGAACGAGCCACCCCGGTGAATCCCGGCCGGTGGCACGGGGCTTGCTGCACGGCTGGATGCAGCGTCGGGTTGACGGGACATTGGCATGGCCGAGAAGAAATCCGCAGCGAAAGGCGAGGGTGACGCAGGCGATGATGCCGGCGCTGCCGCAAAAAAGAAGAAACTGATGATCATCGGTGGCGCGGTTGCGCTGTTGCTGGTGATCGGAGCCGCAGCTGCCTTTTTCCTGCTGGGCGGTAAAAAGGACGAGGAAGCCGAGAAAGCCAAAGCGGAGGCCGAAGCCGCCGCCGCGCCTCCGCCCCCGCCGATCTACGCCTCTCTCGGGCCCAACTTCACCATCACGCTCGCATCCGCTGACCGGCCACACTTCATGAAGCTCGCCATCAGCGCGATGAGCCATGAAAAGGAAGCCGTGCAGGGGCTCGAGTTGCACTCTCCCCTGGTCCGCTCGCGGCTGGTGGGGCTGCTCGGGGCGGCCGACTTCGAGAAATTGCGCACCGAAGAGGGCAAGCAGGCGCTGCGCGCGGATGTCCTCAAGGCCGTGCAGGACGTACTGCAGGCCGAGACCGGCAAGCCGGGCGTGGAGCAGGTTTATTTCACCGAATTCGTTCTGCAGTAGCAGCACGGCAACAGGGGACTCAGCGTGCAGGATCTGCTATCGCAGGACGAAATCGACGCCCTCTTGCACGGGGTGAGCGACGGTGACGTAGAGACCGGCAAGGACGATGTGCCGTCGGACGTGCAGTTCTATGACCTCACCAGTCAGGATCGTATCGTTCGTGGCCGGATGCCCGGGCTGGAGCGCACCAACGAGCGTTTCTCGCGCCAGTTGCGCTCCGGATTTCGTGGACTGCTTCGCCGGGGCCTGGACATCAACTACGAAGGAATGCAGATCCAGAAGTTCGGCG
>JBILEG010000290.1:0-4891 GCA_044352225.1 Pseudomonadales bacterium
GCTTCACCCGCACCGGTGTATGCACCATCGTCGACATGAGCTCGCTCGAGATCGAGGTGGACGTGAACGAGTCCTATATCGGGCGCGTGAGCGCAGGTCAGCGCGTCACGGCCACGCTGGATGCCTACCCGGACTGGGAGATCCCCGCCCGCGTGATCGCGATCATCCCCAGTGCCAACCGCGAAAAAGCCACGGTACGCGTTCGCATCGGCCTCGAGACGGACGATGCCCGCATCCTGCCCGACATGGGTGTGAAGGTTGCCTTCAGGAAGGCCTGAGTTCCCCGGAGTCCGCGCATGAGCAAGCTCTTCGATCTTCACGACGTGGCCAAGCGCTTCCAGCGCGGCAAGGAAGTGATCACGATTTTCGAGGCGCTGAGTCTCGGCATCGAGGAAGGCGATTTCGTCGCCATCATGGGCCCCTCGGGCTCGGGCAAAACCACGCTGCTGAATTTGCTGGGCGGCGTGGATCAGCCGAGTTCCGGCCAGATCCGCTTCGCCGGTGAGCGCATCGATGCACTGTCCGAAACGGGGCTCGCGGCCTGGCGCGCAGCCAACGTGGGTTTCATCTTCCAGTTCTACAACCTGATGCCGATGTTGAGTGCGGAGCGCAATGTGGAGTTGCCTTTGCTTCTCACCTCGCTCTCGCGCGCACGGCGGCGTCAGAGCGTCGAAGCCGCGTTGAAACTGGTCGGCCTGGAAGACCGTGCGAGGCATCTGCCCAAAGAACTCTCGGGCGGCCAGCAACAGCGCGTGGCGATCGCACGCGCGGTGGTGTCAGACCCCAAACTCCTGCTCTGTGACGAGCCCACGGGCGATCTCGATCGCGCCACGGCTGACGAGATCCTGAAAATGCTCTCGCTGCTGAACGCAGAGTTCGGCAAGACCATCGTCATGGTCACGCACGACCCGGAAGCGGCGAAGTACGCCAAGCGCGTGCTGCACCTCGACAAGGGCCGCTTCGTCGGCGAGGAACTCGCCGCCTGAGGCGGCGTTCCCGGCATGAGCGAGATCTACCTCGTCTGGCGCAACCTGGTACGGCGACGCCTGCGCTTCGTGCTCACACTGTTCGCCATCTTCACTGCCTTCCTGATCTTCGGTGTGCTGGGCAGCCTGCGGGCAGGGCTGCAGTCCGGCATCAATCTCGCGGCAGACAACCGTCTTGTTACGGTGAACAAGATCAACTTCACGCAGCCGCTGCCCATTTCCTACCTGAACAAGATCCGCGCGATCGAGGGCGTGCAGATCGCCTCGCACGCGGCGTGGTTCGGCGGCTACGTGCGTGATTCACGCAATGTCGTGGTGAGTTTTGCGATCGAGCCCGAAAGTTACCTGCAGGTGTACGCCGACGACATCGTGCTCGATCCCGCACAGCGTGAGGCCTTTCTCCGCAACCGGCAGGGGATGATCGCGGGCGAGGCACTGGCGACGGCGCAGGGCTGGAATGTCGGTGACCGCATCCCGGTGCAATCGAACATCTTCACGCGCAACAACGGCACCACCACCTGGGAGATGGTGGTCGAGGGCATCTTCCGCGGCCGTGACGAGACCAGCGACACGCGCCGCATGTACTTCCACTACGACTACATGAACGAGTCGCGCACCTTCGGCAAGGATTTCACCGGTCTCATCGTCTTCAACACGGCGGATCCCGCGCAGAACGAGCGCATCTCGCGCGAGATCGACGCACTCTTCGCCAACAGCTTCCAGGAGACGCAGACCGACACGGCCAAGGCCTTCAGCAAGGCTTTCCTCGCACAGTTCGGCAACATCACGCTGATCATCACCTCGGTGGTGTCCGCCGCCTTCTTCACCATCCTGCTGATCGTGGGGAACACCATGATGCTCGCCATCCGCGAGCGCACCACCGAGATCGCGGTGCTGAAGACGCTCGGTTTCCGTTCCTCGCGCATTTTCCGCATGGTGTTGGCCGAATCCATGTTCCTCTCGGTGATCGGCGGGCTGCTGGGCACCATCGTGGCCTTCCTGTTCGTCACGGGGATGCGCAAGGCGCTGGCGGGTGTGCTCCCCGATCTCTCGCTGCCTCCGGCAGTGATGCTGCAGGCACTGGCGATCATGCTGGGGCTTGGTCTCGTGACGGGCATGGTGCCCGCGCTTGCCGCGATGCGGCTGAACATCGTGACTGCACTGGGGAGGAACTGAGATGCGCCATCTGAGTGCGCAGGTCCTGGCGGTGGTGGCCATGAATCTGCGGAGTCTTCCGTCGCGCGCATCGATCTCGCTGGTCACGCTGGTTGCAGTTGCCGTGGTGGTGACGGTGTTGCTCAGTTTTCTCGCGATGGCGAACGGTTTTCGCAGCACGGTGGCCGGGACAGGCGCGGCTGACGTGGCGATCGTGCTGCGCGAGGGCAGCGAGGCCGAACTGAACAGCACGCTGAGCCGCGAGCAGGCGAATCTCCTCGCGGATCTGCCCGGCGTGAAGTCCGGTCCGGACGGCCCGCTTGCGTCGGCGGAACTCTACGTTGTGGTTGATGGCATCAAGCGTCAGAGCGGTACGCGCGCGAATCTGCCGCTGCGCGGTGTCTCGCTCGCAGGTGTGGCCCTGCGCGACAACGTGAAAATCGTCGAGGGGAGAATGTTCAACCCCGGCACCAACGAGATCGTGGTGGGCGAGGGTGCGATGCGCGAGTTCTCGGGTTTCGAACTGGGGAAGGAGCTCCGCTTCAGCCGCTCGACATGGAAGGTAGTGGGCGTGTTCTCGATGAACGGCGCTGTCTTCGAGAGCGAGCTGTGGGCAGACGTGCGTTCGGTGCAGAGCCTGTTCAACCGGGGAAGTGCGTTCCAGACCATGCGACTCAAGCTGGAAGACCCCTCGCGTATCGGCGAGCTGCGCGAGACCGTGCTCAATGACCCTCGCCTGAAGCTCGAGGTGAAGACCGAGCAGGATTACTACTCCGCACAGTCACGGCGCACCTCGGATCTCATCATGCTGCTCGGGTGGCCCCTCGGCATCGCCATGGCCTTCGGCGCGCTGGCCGGCGCGCTGAACACCATGTACACCTCGGTGTCGATGCGTGCGCGGGAGATCGCGACACTGCGGGCCCTCGGGTTCAGTGGTATCGCCGCGTTCGCTGGCACGCTGGTCGAATCGCTGGTGTTGTCGATGGCCGGTGGCGTCCTGGGCGCGCTCGCGACCTGGACTTTCTTCGACGGGCTCTCTGCCAGCACGCTGGGCGGCAGCTTCACGCAAGTGGTGTTCAGCTTCAGGCTCACGCCCGCGCTGGTGTGGCAGGGCGCGCTGCTGGCGCTGGTGATCGGCTTTGCGGGCGGTGTTTTCCCGGCGTGGCGTGCTGCGCGCACGCCTGTATCGACCGCATTCCGCATGTAGGAGCGCGCGGTCGCGGGCATGGCCCGCTCCTACGGTGCAGGGGGTCGCGGGCATGGCCCGCTCCTACGGTGTTTTCCCTGTAGGAGCGCGCCATGCGCGCGACACCGACATCGGCAAGAGGCTCAGTTCTCCGGCATGCCGCGTCTTTACGCGAGCAGCGGCAGGATCTTCTTCTCGATGTCTTTCGGCGTGGCGGTGGGCGCGAAGCGCTCGAGCACGGTACCGTCGCGCCCCACCAGGAACTTGGTGAAGTTCCACTTGATGCCCTCGGAACCCAGCAGGCCCGGCGCCTGCTCTTTCAGGAACTGGTAGAGCGGGTGGGCGTTGGCGCCGTTCACCTCGACCTTCGAGAACATCGGGAACTTCACGTCGTACTTCGCCTGGCAGAAGCCGAGGATTTCGGCGTCGCTGCCCGGGTCCTGCCCGCCGAACTGGTTGCAGGGAAAGCCGAGCACTGCGAGCCCCTGTGCGGCGTGGGTTTCGTGCAGCGCTTCGAGCCCTTCGAATTGCGGCGTGAAACCGCATTTGCTCGCGGTGTTGACGATCAGCAGTACCTTGCCCTTGTAGGCCGAGAGGGGCTGCTCCTCGCCTGTGGCGGTCTTGCAGCTGAAATCGTAGACAGTGCTCATGAGGATCTTCCTGAAGGTGTGTGATCGCCGCATGGTACAGGCCCGCGGCAGTGCCCGGATCACCCGCAGAGCGCCATTGCCCGCCTCACGGCCTGCATGCCATCATCGCTGTACAAATGCACAGCCTTCCCTTGGGCCTGCCAGATGCTCCGTGGTGACTACGCTTTCGTCGACATTGAAACCACCGGCTGCAACCCGGTGCGCGACCGCATCACCGAGGTCGCCATCGTCAGCGTGCGCGACGGGCAGGTCACCGAGCGCTGGCAAAGCCTGGTTGACCCCGGCGTCCCCATCCCCGAATCCATCCAGGCCCTCACCGGCATCAGCAACCAGATGGTGCAGGGGCAGCCGCGCATCGAGCGGCTCGCGGAAGACATCCAGCAACGCCTCGACGGCGTCACCTTCGTGGCGCACAACGCCCGCTTCGATCACGGCTTCCTGCGCAATGCGCTGAAGCGTGCGGAGCTCGCCTTCCGCGGGCCCGTGCTCTGCACCGTGAAGCTCTCCCGCCGGTTGCACCCGGAGGAACCGCGCCACAACCTCGATGCCCTGATTGCGCGGCATTCGCTGGGCTGCGGTGCGCGCCATCGCGCCATGGGCGACGCCGAGGCCACCTGCGAGTTCGTGCTCAAGATGGCCGATGCCGCGGGCGAGGCCGCGATCAGCGCGCACATCGCCGCGCTCACGCGGCTCTCGTCCCTGCCCACGCGCATTCCCGCGGATGTGCTGGACGGCATCCCCGACACGCCTGGCGTCTACCTCTTTTTCGACGAGCGTGACGCCCCGCTCTACGTGGGCAAGAGCATCAACCTCCGCACGCGCGTGCTTTCGCATTTCTCGTCCGACCACAGCAACCCGCGCGAGATGCAGATCGCCCAGCAGACGGCGCGCATCGAATGGCACGAGACGGCGGG
>JBILEG010000291.1:0-4885 GCA_044352225.1 Pseudomonadales bacterium
GGGCGAGATGGCGGCGGTGTCGTCGATGAAGAGCTTGCGGTCACGCAGGGCCGCCACGGAGCTCGACAGACGCGTCCAGTCATCCTGCACCAGCTGGCCGTTGCGCAGCCGCTGCTGGTCGATGCGGCCCATCGAGGCGAGCATCCTCACCACCAGCGACTCGGCGGGCATTTCCAGGCTGAAGACCACGACGGGCTTCTCCTGGCGCAGCACCGCGTTCTCGACCAGGTTCATGGCGAACGCCGTTTTGCCCATCGAGGGGCGCCCCGCGACGATCACCAGATCCCCGCGCTGCAGGCCCGAGGTGCGGTTGTCGAGGTCGATGTAACCGGTGCTCAGACCCGTGATGCTGCTCTTCGCCTCGAAGAGCTCGTCGATGCGCTCCATGGCGCGCTCGAGAAGGCTGTGCACGGGCTGCGGCCCTGAGCCGCGGGCGCGGCCCTCGCCGATCTCCATCAGGCGACGCTCGGCTTCCTCCAGCACCTCTGCGCCGGTGCGCCCCTCGGGATTGAAGCAGCGCGTGGCGATCTCGTTCGAGGCAGAGATGAGCCGCCGCAGCGTGGCGCGCTCGCGCACGATCTGCGCGTAGGCCTGCACGTTCGCGGCGCTGGGTGTGTTCCGTGCCAGATCGCCCAGGTACGGCAGGCCGCCGGCCTGGTCGAGATCCGCACGGGCGTGCAATTGCTCGGAGAGCGTGATGACGTCGAAGGGCTGGCTCTCGGCGGCGAGCTGGTGCATCGCGCCGAAGATCAGGCGGTGTTCGTTACGGTAGAAATCGGCTTCGTCGACGAGATCGACGATGTTGTCCCAGGCCTCGTTCACCAGCATGAGGCCGCCGAGCAGGGACTGCTCCGCCTCGATGGAATGCGGCGGGACCTTGAGCGCGCTCACATCGAGCGCGGGGCCCCTCGCCTGCTGGCTCAGTGGATCGGCCATGGTAGGTGCCGTGCCTGATGGGGGTGGGATAGTCCCACCGGCCAAAAACAGCTGTCAACCGAAGGCCCGGACGCCGGGCACTGCGGCAAGACCGTGCCCGCCGCAGGACATCGCGGCGGGATCATGCCCCGCGTGAACGGGGAAACGGGCCGGGCCTGAGCCCGGCCCCGGGCGCTCAGCCAGCCACCACCGAGACGGTGATGGTGGTGGTGACGTCGGAGTGGAGCTGCAGGTCGATCTCGACGTCTCCGATGGCGCGGATCACGCCGTTCGGCATCCGCACCTCGTGTTTGTCCACCTCGTGGCCGGCAGCCGTCACGGCGTCCGCCACATCGCGGGTGCCGATGGAGCCGAAGAGCTTGCCTTCGTCGCCGGCATTGGCCGAGATGGTGACCTTGAGGCCGGCGAGCTTCTCGGCGCGGGCCTGTGCCGCAGCCAGGCGCTCGGCGGCGCTCTTCTCGAGCTCCGCGCGCTGGGCCTCGAACTTCGCCACGTTGCCACTGGTGGCCGACACGGCTTTGCCGTAGGGGATCAGGAAGTTGCGGCCGAAACCGCCCTTGACCCGGACCTTGTCGCCCAGGTTGCCGAGCCCGCCCACTTTCTCGAGCAGAATGACGTCCATCACACGTTTCCTCGTTCTGAACCTAGTCTTTGCCCGGGGGCGGCGGTGCCACTCCCAGGAGCCGGCGCAGGTTGGCCACGGCATCCACCGCCGCCAAACCCATCACCACATACTTCACCGGGGGCGCCAGCAGCAATGCGGCATACAACAGCCCCAGCATCCCTCCTACCCGGCGCCGCGCGACCAGCGCATGCACCAGGCCGATACCCGCCACCAGCAGCGGCAGCATCACGATCTGCGCCCAGATCTGCATCGCGGGCCCCTGCAGGTACAGCGATGCGCCCGCACCCACCAACGCCAGCCCCGGCACACTCCCGAAGCGGATCGCGTGGAACTCTTCGCGAAATCCGCCCGGGTTGAACAGCGCGGACTGCCACCAGCGGGCGAGTACCGTGCAGCCCACCAAGGTGAGCGCCAGCATGAAGCCGAAGATCGAGGCGATCTGCTGTGTATCGGGCGCTTGCAACTGCGCCGCGACAGCGGGATCACCCGACCGCTTGCCCACCTCGGCGATGAAGCCCTCGGCGATGGTTCGCACCGCTTCGAGATACGCACCGCCCGCACCGAGCAAGCCCAAACCGAACACAAGCCCGATCGCACTTGCAGCCAGCAGTGTGAGCGCCCACGAGCGCGTGGCCCGCAACACCATCGCCACCAGCCAGATGCCGATCATCGCCGCCGCGGGGACGACTTCCCCGAACCGGGCAAGAACCAGACAGGGCAGCAGCGCCCAGAGCGCAACAAAACCGCCCTCTGTGCCACCACGCCGCAAGGTGAACAATCCCACCGCAGCTGAGCCGACCCAGAAAAACATCGGTACCACGGAAGCGACAACGGCAACCAGCAGGGCTTCCCTGCGGCCGCGCATCACGAATCCGGCCAATGCGCGCATTGCGCGGTACCCCTTGGCAGCTGCTCCCCGGAGGGAGCAGCCGGCGACTCAGCGGTGCTGGTCGGTGTAGGGCAGCAGGGCCAGGAAACGGGCCCGCTTGATCGCGACCGAGAGCTGGCGCTGGTAGTTGGCCTTGGTGCCCGTAATGCGGCTCGGCACGATCGTGCCGGTCTCGCTGATGTATTCACGCAGGACGTCGAGGTCCTTGTAGTCGATTTCCTTCACGCCTTCGGCGGTGAAGCGGCAGAACTTGCGGCGACGGAAAAAGCGTGCCATGGCTCGTTACCTCTGGGTATCTGTGGGGTCCGGATGCGCGAGACGTCTGCCTTATTCGGCGTTGACGTTCTCGCCCTCTTCCTCGTTCTGCTCCATCGAGCGCTCCTGGCGCGGACGGCGACGGCCTTCGTCGTCACCACGGCCACGGCGATCACGACCTTCGCGCTCCTGGCGCATGATCGGGGACTCGGTGGTGATGGCTTCGTCGCGGCGCAGGATGAGGTGCCGCAGGATGGCGTCGTTGTAGCGGAACGTGGTCTCGAGTTCGCGGATTACCGCGTCCGATGCCTCGACGTTCATCAGCACGTAGTGTGCTTTGTGGACCTTGTTGATCAGGAAAGTCAGCTGGCGGCGTCCCCAGTCTTCGAGGCGGTGCACCTTGCCACCGTCTTTCTGGACGGCTTGGGTGTATCGCTCGATCATGCCGGGCACTTGCTCGCTCTGGTCCGGGTGGACCAAAAAGACGATTTCGTAGTGTCGCATTGTCACTCCCCGTGGATTGAAAGCCTCCCGTCAGGGCGGTGAGGCAAGGAGATTCCCCGAGGCGAACCGCGGGGAGGCGGGATTCTAGTGAGGCAGCTGTGGCCGAAGCAACCCGGATCCTGAGGATTTTGCACACCCGCGGTGACGGGCCATGCCCGAGACACCCGGCCTCGCCCTCCCGGGAGCGGGCCATGCCGGCGGCGGGAACATCGAGGCAGGCGCCGTCGCGGGCATGGCCCGCTCCTACGGGCGGAGTGCTTTGCGCTGGCGCGCGGCCTCGTACAGGAACACCCCCGCCGCCACCGACACGTTCAGGCTGCTCACGGTGCCTACCATCGGAATCGCCGCGAGGTAATCGCAGTGCTCGCGGGTAAGGCGCCGCATGCCGGAGCCCTCTGCACCCAGCACCAGTGCGATGGGGCCGCAGAGATCCACCGTGCGCAACTCGGCTGCGGACTCCCCCGCCGCGCCCACGACCCACACGCCCGCCTCCTGCAGCGTGCGCAGCGCCCGAGCGAGGTTGGTGACGCAGACCAGCGGCACCACGTCGGCCGCGCCGGAGGCGGCCTTGCGCGCGGTGGCGTTCAGCGGTGCGGAATGGTCCTTGGGCACGATCACCGCGTGGGCACCGAAGGCATCGGCATTACGCAGGCAGGCGCCGAGGTTGTGCGGGTCGGTGACGCCGTCGAGCACCAGCAGGAGCGCCGCGCCCGAAAGCCCGGGCAGCAGCGTGTCGAACAGCCAGTCCTCGCCAAGCGCCACCGTAGGCTTCACCCGCGCGAGCACCCCCTGATGCACGGCATCGCCCGCATGGCGGTCGAAATCGTCCTTGCGCGCATCACGCACGGGAATGCCGGCGGCCACGATGCTCTCACGCAGGCGTTGCAGGCGCTGGTCACGCCGGCCGGGCGCGAGCAGCACTTCCTCGATGCGCGCGGGCGAGCGCGTGACCATCGCCTCGACGGCGTGGAGCCCGTGGATCCACTCGCCGGCACTCATCGGCGGCGTGACCCGCGTCGCTTGTCACGCCCGCCCTTGCCGGGGCCGCCACGCGGCCCCTTGTCGCCCTTGTTCGTGGGCTGCGGCGCGAGTGCGGTGCGCTTGCCAGGCACCGCGGCACTGCGCACGCCACCTGCCTCGACGATCTGCAGATCGACCTTGCGCTCGTCGAGATCCACGCGCATCACTTGCACACGCACGCGATCACCCAGGCGATAGACGCGGCGCGTACGCTCGCCAATCAGGCGCTGCCCGGAAGCGTCGTAGGTGTAGTAGTCGTTCTGCAGGCTGCTCACGTGCACGAGGCCATCGGCAAACACCTCGCCGATCTCGACGAACAAGCCGAATCCGGCCACGCCGCTGATCACGCCCGGGAATTCCTCGCCCACGCGGTCCTGCAGGTATTCGCACTTGAGCCACGCCATCACGTCGCGCACGGCGTCGTCGGCGCGGCGCTCGGCCATGGAACAGTGCTCGCCCAGTTCGCCCACCGCCCGCAGGTCGTAGGGGTAGTGATGGGCGCGGGGCCGGGGCTTGATGCGCGGATCGCGGCGCACCATGGCACTGCGCTCCTCCGAGCGGATCACGGCACGGATCGCGCGGTGCACCATCAGATCCGGATAACGGCGGATGGGAGAGGTGAAGTGCGCGTAGCCCTCGTAGTTCAGGCCGAAGTG
>JBILEG010000024.1:0-15617 GCA_044352225.1 Pseudomonadales bacterium
GCCCTCGATCATCGCCGGGCCCGCCATGCCGATCCAGGACGCGCGCGTGGCGATGGTGATATCAGCGCAGCCGAAGAGGGCGGCGTTGCCGGCAAAACAGAACCCGCTGTTCACGGCGATGCGCAGTGAGCGGCCGCGCAGCGCGGCCCAGCGCGCGAAGGTGGGAACGGAGAGTCCGGCGACCTGCGTGCTGACGTCGGTATCGCCAGGACGCCCGCCGCCACCCTCCGTGAACATCACGACGGGCAGGGACTCACGCCCTGCGAGATCGAAGAGACGGTCGAGTTTCTGGTGATGGTAGAAACCCTGCGTACCTGCCAGCACGGTGTAGTCGTATATCGCCACAGCGGCCCGCGCGGCCTGCGCAGGCACACGTCCGGCATTGATGGTGCCGATGCCCGTGATCACACCATCGGCCGCGGTCGCGCTCTGCAATTCGAGGTAATCGCGCCGGTTGCGCTGCGCCGCCACCGCGAGTTGCCCGTACTCCACGAAAGAATCGGGGTCGACCAGATCTGCCAGGTTCTCGCGGGCCGTGCGCTGCCCGCGTGCGTGACGTCGCTCGCACGCCTCGCGGCGCACCTCGTCTTCGGTGCGTGCGAGCCGCTCGCGCAGTTCCGCGAGTTCAGGGCGCAACTCTTCGCCGGCACCGCTCACGGGTTGGCCCGCACCCAGTCGAGGAAGCGTTCGACACCGTCGATCACGCGCTCGGTGCGCGGCGAGTGCATGCAGTCGAAACCGTGCTCGGCACCCGGCAATTCGGCGAACACCACGGGCTTGCGGGAGGTACGTCGCAGCCGCTGCGCAAAGGTCCTCCCGTCGTTGATGGCGGCGAGGCTGTCGATGCGGCCATGCACCAGCATGAAGGGTGGCGCGGCCTCGTGGATCTGCGTGACGGGCGAGGCAAGATCCCACAGCGCAGGGTTCTGCTCCGGGGACTCGTGCAGCACACGGTTCTTCAGGAAGCGGATGACCACCTCAGCGTTGGGGTGCTGGTCATAGCGGGCGAGGAAGTCGTACACACCGTAGAACGGCACGCAGGCCTGCACAGAGGTATCCACACCCGGGTAATCCGTCTGCAGTTCAGGGCGGTTTTCCGTCAGGCCCATCAACGCGGCAAGGTGTCCGCCCGCCGATCCGCCGGTCACGGCCACGAATCGGGTATCCATCCCGTATTCGCCGCCTTTGCTCCGGATCCAGCAGAGCGCCCGCTTGCAGTCTTCGAGGTGCACCGGAAAGCCCACGGAAGGGCTCAGGCGATAATTGGCCGCGACACAGATCCAGCCCCGGCTGGCAAGGTGATACATGAGCGGCAGCGCCTGATGCGCCTTGTCGCCGATGACCCAGGCCCCGCCGTGGATCTGCAGCAGTACCGGACAACCGCCCGGCGGAATGCTGCGCGGGCGGTAGATGTCGAGTTGCTGACGCACCCCGACCGGCCCATAGGGAACACCGCGGATCACCTCCACATCGGGATGTGCGAAGGCAGCGGGTTTGCGCCAGTCGCGAAAGCGCAGCGTCTCCCTCCACCGCCCGCGAGCCGCTGCAGGAACCGCGTCGCGGTAGGCCTCTCCCAGACCCGCCTGCAGCGCCCGCTCCACCGCCGCGCCGGCAGAAAACCCCGTGAGCACACTCCATCCCAGCACGGGCCAACTGAGCACCAGCACGAGCAAGGCGGCCTGCCCCACCACGGAGTCGAGCGCGCCACCAAGCGAGAAAAACAGCGCCAGCGTGGCCTGCAACGGCAACCAGATCCAGGCGAGTTCGCTCGCGAGCAGCGATATCGCGAACAGCAGCCACGGCGCGGAATCGCGACGGCGCGTGCGCGGCAGGAGCAGCGCCGCCATGGCGCCGGCGTTGAACAGGGCGAGACCGAGGAGCCATGTGGTCATGTGAACATCCGTGAGCGCGAAGAAGGTCGGCCCGACAGCGGGGCCGTATGCGGCGGATTATGACCGCGTCGGGCCGGGCTCAACACCCGGCGCCGGAGGACTGCTCGAGAACCTCGATCCAGTGCCGTACAGGCGCACTGCATCGCCCGCCGAGATGAAGCTGGCAGCCGACGTTGGCGGTCACCACCACATCGGGATTTCCGCCCATCAACGCGGCGGCTCTGGCATCGCCGAGACGCGCCGAAAGCTCCGGTTGCAGCAGCGAATAACTGCCCGCGGATCCGCAGCACATGCCGGCCTCCGCCACCGGTGACAACTCGCAGCCGGCTGCCCGCAGCAAGGACTCCACCCTGCCGCCGAGGCGCTGCCCGTGCTGCAGCGTGCAGGGCGTGTGAACAGCCACCCGCAGGGGCTGCGCAGACGTCGCGGGCACGGGAGAGGGCACGACCTCGCAGAGATCACGCACCGATGCGGACACGCGCGCGGCCTTGGCGGAATAGGCCTGGTCGGCAGACAGGAGTCGGCCATAGTCCTTCAGGTGCACCCCGCAACCGCTCGCGCAGGCGACGATCGCTTCAGCGCCCTCGTCCAGCAGCGGCAACCAGGCATCGATGTTTCTGCGCGCGAAATCGAGCCCTTCCTCGCGCGCTGCAAGATGATGGCTCAATGCACCGCAGCACCCGGCAGCAGGCGCCATGACGAGGCTGATGCCGGAGCGGTCGAGCACCCGCGCAGCCGCTGCCGTGGTCGCCGGTGTCACGACCGATTGCACGCAACCGGCGAGCGCCACCATGCGTCGCGGATGCCGTGGCTCGGGCCAGGGCCCGGCTGCGGTTGGCACCGGGGGAACGTGGCTCGAGAGGAACCGCGGCAACAGAGGGCGCAGACGCGCACCGAGGCGGAGCCACGGCGCGATACGCGCCGGATACGGAAAGAACCAGCGCAGCACCCGCCGTTGCAGCCGGGGCCACCAGCCGCGCTGCACGCGCTCCTCGGCGATCTCGCGGCCGGTGTCGAGGAGCTTGCCGTACTCGACGCCGGAGGGGCATGTGGTCTCGCAGGCGCGACAAGTGAGGCAGCGGTCGAGGTGTTGCAGCACCGTAGGCGCGGGTGCGGCGCCTTCGAGCATGTCCTTGATCTGGTAGATGCGCCCACGCGGTCCGTCGAGCTCATCGCCAAGGAGCCTGTAGGTGGGACAGGTCGCATTGCAGAAACCGCAGTGCACGCACTTCTGCAGGATCGCCGAGGCCTCCTCGCCCGCTGGCGTGCCGGCAATGAACTCCGCAAGAGTGCTGTGCATGGCGGCCTCAGAGTTCGCGGTAGAGACGGCCCGGGTTCAGCACCCGGCGTGGATCGAAGACCTGCTTCACCTGCTGCTGCAGCGCGAGCATGCCGGGTGCGAGCGGCTGGAACGGTGAATCCGTGCCAGAGCTGCAATCGCTGGCGTGCCCCCCCAGTTGCGCGGCGCGCGCGCGCACCAGCGATGCGTCCACATCGCCGCAGAGCCAGCGTTGGGCGCCGCCCCAGTCGATCAACTCGGCGGCATCGAGCGCGAGCGGTGCGGCCGTGGCGGGCAGAGACACGCGCCACACGCGGCGTGCGGCGCGGAAAAACGGCAAACGCTGGTCGCGCAGGTCCTGCCACCAGCGGGTGTCGGGTTCGGGCTCGCCGCCGAGTTCGCGGGCGGCGCGGCCCACGGCACTGGCAGCGCCCTCCAGGCGCAGTCGCAACACGCCGGCATCCCATGCGGCGCCGCTCAGGGGAAGCGGTTTCGACCGCAGCGACTGCATGATCTGCATTGCCTGCAGCGGTTCACACTCACGGGCCAAGCTCTGCTCGCACTCCGGCAGGGGCAGCAGTTTGACAGCGACATCGAGCACCACGCCGAGCGTGCCGTGAGAGCCGCACATCAGCCGGGATACATCGTAGCCCGCCACGTTCTTGATCACGCGCCCGCCGAATCCAAGCCGCTGCCCCGTTCCATCGATGCAGGTCACACCGAGCACGAAATCCCGCGCCGCTCCCGCGAAGGGGCGGCGCGGACCGGACTGGCCTGTGGCGATCGCGCCGCCCAGCGTGGAAGCCTCAGCCACTCGCGGCGGCTCGAAGCCGAGCATCTGTCCCTGTGTGGCCAGCGTCTGCTCCAGAGCCAGCAGAGGCGTGCCGGCGCGGGCGCGGAGCACGAGTTCGGACGGCTCCCACTCGAGGATGCCGCAGTGTGCAGCGAGATCAAGGTTCTCTCCGGCCACACGGCGCCCGGGATACTCCCGCGTGCCACCGGCGCGGATGCGCAGCGCGCGCCCCCAGCGGTGCGCCTCGACGATGCGCTCGCGGATCTCTTCGCTGATGTCCGCGTCGTGCATCAGAAGCGCTCGAGCTCGGGAAAGGGCAAGGCGCCGCCGTGCACGTGCATGCGCCGGCTCTCGGCGCAGCGCGCGAGCGTGGGGATGGCCTTGCCCGGATTGAGGAGCCCGGCCGGATCGAAAGCGCCCTTCAACGCATGGAAGCGCTGCAACTCGGGCTCTCCGAACTGCACGCACATCGCGCCCAGCTTCTCGACGCCCACGCCATGCTCGCCGGTGACGGTGCCGCCCACTTCGACGCAGAAGGCAAGGATCTTCTCGCCCAGCTCCTCGGTGCGCTGGAGTTCACCGGGCTTGCCCGCGTCGTAAAGGATCAGCGGGTGCAGGTTGCCGTCACCGGCATGGAAAACATTCGCCACGGGGAGGCCGTACTCCTCGGAGAGCGCAGCGATGCGCAACAGCACATCCCCGAGTCTGGCGCGCGGTATGGTGCCGTCCATGCAGTAATAATCGGGGGCGAGACGACCCACGGCAGGAAAGGCGCTCTTGCGCCCGGACCAGAGACGAAGCCGTTCAGCTTCGTCCGCAGCCACACGCAACTCCCCTGCGCCAGCCTCACGCAACAGTCCCTCCACCCGCGCGAGCTGGGCCTGGGTTTCTTCCTCGGTGCCATCGAGCTCGCAGAGCAACAGTGCAGCAGCATCCTCGGGGTAGCCCGCACGCGCAAAAGCCTCAGCGGCTCGGATGGCGAGCCCATCCATCATCTCGAGCCCCGCCGGCACGATCCCCGCGGCGATGATCGACGCCACCGCATCGCCCGCGCGCACCGGCGAATCGAAGGTGGCGAGCAGCAACCTCGCACAAGGGGGCCGCGGCAGCAGGCGCACCGTGATCTCGACGATCACAGCGAGCAGCCCCTCGGATCCACACAGCAAGGCGAGCAGGTCATAGCCCGGCGCATCGGGCGAATCCGCGCCGAGGCGCAGCCGGTCGCCGTTCATCAACACGACCTCCGCGGCGATCACGTTGTGCACCGTGAGCCCGTACTTCAGGCAGTGCACACCGCCCGCGTTCTCGGCCACGTTGCCGCCGATGGAGCAGGCGATTTGGGAGGACGGATCAGGGGCGTAATAGAGCCCGTACGGCGCTGCCGCCTCGGAAATGGCGAGGTTTCGCACGCCAGGCTGCACGCGCGCCGTGCAGGCCACGGGATCGATGGACAGGATGGCATCGAAGCGGGCCATCACCAGCAAAACGCCTCCGGCATGTGGCAGGGCACCGCCCGAGAGACCGGTACCGGCGCCACGCGCCACTACCGGGACGCCACGCGCACTGCAGTACCGCAGCAGCGCCTGCACCTCCTCGATCGAACGGGGAATCACCACGGCAAGAGGACGCTGGCGGTAGGCAGACAAACCGTCGCATTCGTAAGGAGCGAGTTCGGCAGGTGTGGACAGAATGCTCGCCCGCGGCAGCAGCGCACGCAGACCGCGGCACAGCGCTGACGCCTCAGGGATGGCCCCTGCGTCAAGGGTTAGGGAGAAATCCGTGTGCACAGGAAAATCCTGGAAGCCGAGGCCGGGAGACTATCCCAGCCCGTCGCCGGCTCCAATGCCCTGCGGGTCCGTCATCAGGCCCACAGGCGCAGATCAGCGGGACACACGCGCCTACGGGGACAGGCCCAGCGCCTGCCGCGCCTCGTCCACGCTCGCGCACACGAGAACGTCGGGGATATGCCTCGGCTCGGGCATGAAAGTCTGGTAGCGCTGCACGGCATCGATGATCGCCGAATGCCGGGCCACGACAGCTGTCGTCAGACGGCGGTTGCTTGCCGACGCAGCCCAGTTCTCTGCCGCGATCTCTTCGAGCAGGTGTGCATCGGGGACGGCAGGCGAGAGTTCCCGCAGATCGATGATGCTGCAGCGCAGCTCGTCGAAGCGGCGATCACCTTCGATACGGCGGTAGGAATCGACGATGCCCTCGTGGCTCACCTCGCCTCGATAGGTCGCCAGAACGCACTGCTCTTCCCAGACGATCTCGATGGGCATGCAAAACTCCTTGTGTGGCTTCACGGTCGCTCGCGCGACTCTCGGACCGGACGGCGCCTGCAATTGCAACCCCGAAACAAGACGCATTCCATCAGGGCAAAAACGTAAAAGGCGCCGTCAGTGGCGCCTTTCAGGTAAGGGTGGTGGAGCCAGGCGGGATCGAACCGCCGACCTCCTGCATGCCATGCAGGCGCTCTCCCAGCTGAGCTATGACCCCTTGGGGAGCGCGAATTCTGGTGGGGCATACCGCGTCTGTCAACACAGGACAGCACCGAAGAAGCACATCAGACACTGGCCTGCCGTACGCGCCGTTGTTAGCCTCCGCAATCACTCGCAAACAGAGGGCACGCAGTCATGGGAATCCTTGATCTCTTCAGGCTCGACGGCAAGGTCGCCGTGATCACCGGCGCGGGTCGCGGCATCGGCGCCGCCTGCGCACGTGCTTTCGCCGAGGCGGGCGCCAGCGTCGTGGTGAGTGCACGAACCGAGGAACAGATCGAGGCGACCGCAGCCTCGCTGCGTGCACTCGGCGGCAAAGCCATCGCCGTGCGCTGCGACGTCATGAAGGAAGAGCAGCTCGAGGCGCTGGTGCAGGCCGCGCTGCAGCATTTCGGCAGACTGGATATCGTGGTGAACAATGCCGGCGGATCGCCGCCTGCACCAGCACTGAAGACCAGCACAGCAGACTTCGTGAACGCCTTCCGCTTCAACGTGGGCACGGCCTTCGCGCTGTCGCGCATCGCGGCTCCGCACATGGTGGCAACTGCCGGTGGCGGCTCGATCATCAATATCTCGTCGGTGGCGGGGCAGCACCCTTCCGCCGGCTTCGCGGCCTACGGCACCGCGAAGAGCGGGCTCAGCATGCTCACGCGCGAACTCGCGCAGGAATTCGCCCCGAAGATCCGCGTGAACGCCATCGCCGTGGGCTCGACGAAAACCGAGGCACTGAACACGGTGCTCACGCCCGAGATCGAGCAGGTGATGGTGAGGCTGACGCCGATGGGGCGCCTGGGCGAGGTGGAAGACATATCGGCCTGCGCGCTGTATCTCGCCGCCCCTGCATCGGCCTACCTGACCGGCGACATCATCGGCGTGAACGGCGGGCTCACCGGGCTCAACCTGCCGATGCCCCGCGCCTTCGGCTGAGGCGGCTGCCTCACGACTGGACCCTCGCAGCCGCGATGCCGATGGGCTCAGTCATCGGCATCGCCGTCGGCCGCGCGCCCCAGCGCGGCGTAGGCTTTCTCGACGTCTTTCAGTTTTTTCTTCGACACCCCGCCCAGCGTCTCGATCGCGTGACGCACTCGCGCGCGCGACAGATCCGAACCTAGCATGTGCATGGAGTCGATCACCGAAATGGTGGCCGAGGTGCCAGCGATGGCGATGAAGAGCGGCGCGAGGAAGTCGCGGATCTTCAGCTCCATCTGCTCCGCGAGCGCTTTCAGCGCGCTGAAGATCCGGTCGCGCTCCCAGGGAGCGACGCTCTCGAGCCGCCACTGCGTGAACTGCAACTGCCGCAGCAGCGCGTCGCGATCGTCCCACGCCGCGAAATGCGCCTCCGTGAGCGGCATCATGCCCGACGCGAGGAAAGACGCCGCCGGCGCGAAATCGCTCAGACGCTCCATGCGCGGCTGCAGGTGCGGCAACACGCGCAGCAGGTTCTCGCGGTTCAGCGCCCATTCCTGAAGACGGTCGGCGAGCTCCCCGAGACTCAGGTTTTCGCGTATCCACAGTGCGTTCAGCCAGTCGAGCTTCGCCAGATCGAACACCGGCCCGCCGAGCGACACACGGGCGATATCGAAGGCCGCGCGCATCTCGGCCAGCGTGAACTTCTCGCGCTCGTCGGGCATCGACCAGCCCATGCGGCCGAGATAGTTCAGCAGCGCCTCGGGCAGATAACCCATGCGGCGGTAGTACAGGATGCTCGTCGGGTTCTTGCGCTTCGAGAGCTTGCTCTTGTCGGGGTTGCGCAGCAGCGGCATGTGGCACAGCGCAGGCATCTGCCAGCCGAAATACGAGTAGAGCAGCATGTGCTTGGGCGCGGAGTTGATCCACTCCTCGCCCCGCAGCACGTGCGTGATCTCCATCAGGTGGTCGTCGACCACGTTGGCGAGGTGGTAGGTGGGCATGCCGTCTGCCTTCAGCAGCACCTGCATGTCGACCTGCGACCACTCGATACTGATCTCGCCGCGCAGCATGTCCTGCACCACGCACACACCTTCGCGCGGGACTTTCATGCGCACCACATGGGACTCGCCCGCTGCGACGCGACGCATCACCTCTTCAGCATCCAGCGAGAGGCAGTGGCCGTCATAGCCCGGTGTTTGCTGCGCGGCCTGCTGCTCGCGCCGCAGCGCATCCAGACGTTGCGCCGTGCAGAAGCAGCGGAAAGCGTGGCCACTCTCGAGCAGCATGTCGGCGTGCTCGCGATAGATCCCGCCGCGCTCGCTCTGGCGGTAAGGCGCGTGCGGCCCACCCACATCGGGCCCCTCGTCCCACTCGAGCCCCAGCCAGCGCAGCGAGGCGAGGATGGCGGCCTCGGACTCGGCCGTGCTGCGTTGCTGGTCGGTGTCTTCGATGCGGAGGATGAAGGTGCCGCCGTGCTGGCGTGCAAAACAGAGATTGAAGAGTGCGATGTAGGCCGTGCCTACGTGCGGGTCGCCGGTGGGCGAGGGAGCGATGCGGGTACGGACGTTCATGCGGTGTTCCGGGCACGGGCGGGGAGGCGGCGATTATAGACCGCGCCCCGCGCGCGGAACTCAGTCGAGCACGGCCTCGTCTCTGTACTCGGGCACGCTGGCCTGCCAGCCCAGCTCATCCTGTATGCGCAGCCGCAGCGCATCGGCGGCGGCCGGCTCACCGTGGGTGACGAAGGTGTGGCGCGGTGGCGCCGGAAAGCGCCGCATCCATGCGATCAGCTCGTTGGCATCGGCGTGCGCCGAGAGCGCGTCCAGCGAATGCACCTCGGCCCGCACGGGGAACCAGGCGCCGTGGATCTTGATCTGCGGCGCCCCGGAGACCATCGCGGCACCCCGCGTGCCCGGCGCCTGGAATCCCACGAAGGCCACGCTGTTGCGGTGATCGCCGACCAGCGACTTCAGGTGGTGGAGCACGCGCCCGCCGCTCGCCATGCCACTCGCCGAGATGATCACGCAGGGATAGGTGTTACGCGTGAGCGCCTGCGATTCCTCCACGGTGCGCACGCGGATGGTGCCGGCGTCGATCGCCTCGCAGTCGGCGCGCCCCAGCCTGTGCTCCTCGGGGTGCGCGCAGAAGATCTCGGTAGCGCGTATTGCCATGGGGCTGTTCAGGTACACGGGTATATCGGGGATAGCGTTGCGGGCCTTCAGACGCTGCAGGATGTGAAGCACCAGTTGCGCGCGCCCCACAGCAAAAGCGGGAATCAGCACGGTGCCACCGCGCCCGATGGTCTTGTTGATCAGCGCGCCAAAGGCCTGCTCCGCATCGATCACCTCGTGCACCCGGTCGCCGTAGGTCGACTCCACCACGAGATAATCGGCCGCGGGGGGCGCGTCCGGCGCGCGCATCAGAGGGTCATCGGATCGACCCAGATCACCGCTGAAGACGACCCGCGTTTGACCGTCGTCCAGCAACAGGCTGCAGGCACCGAGGATGTGGCCCGCGGGCACGAACTGCATCTGCAGCCCCTTTGCGAGGGGATGCATCGCGCCGGTATCCACAACACGGAACTGTTTCAGCACGCGACGCGCATCGTCTTCCGTGAACAACGGCTCCGCGGGGCTGTGGCGGCTGAAGTGCTTGCGGTTGGCGTAGCGCGCATCCTCTTCCTGCAGGAAACCCGCATCGGGCAGCAGCACTTTGCACAGGTCGAGCGTGGCGGCGCTGCAGTAGACCGGCCCACGATAGCCCTGGCGATGGAGTGCGGGCAAAAAGCCGCTGTGATCGACGTGCGCGTGCGTGAGCGCGACCGCATCGATCAAGGTCACAGGCACCGGCAACGGCTGCCGGTTGCGCAGCCGGAGGTTCTTCACGCCCTGGTAGAGGCCGCAATCGACCAGCACCTGCGAGCCGTTGGCCGACACCAGATAGCGCGAACCTGTAACCGTTTGCGCCGCACCCAGAAACCGGACTCTCATCTCACTCCTCCTTGATCCGGCGCAAGCCGGCCCGCGCGCCACGCTGGCCGCAGTGCCCCTGCGTCCCTACCATAGCCGCAAAACCCCTGGGGAATGCGCAACGCAGCATGGACAACAGCTTCCTCTACCTGCGCCGCCTCGGCATTGATACCTATCAAGAGCCGGTGGTCTACATGCGCGAGGACTGCGACGTCTGCCGCTCGGAAGGCTTCAGCAGCCAGAACCGTGTGCGCGTGCGCTGCGGAGATCGCCACATCATCGCCACCGTGCACATGGTGCGCTCGGAACTGCTGCATCACGACGAGGCCGGACTCTCGGAGGCCGCGTGGCAGCTGCTCGGCGCGAGCGAGCGCGAGAAAGCCTGTTTCAGCCACCCTGCCCCCGTGGAATCGATGAGTTATGTGCGGGGCAAACTCTACGGCACGCCCTTCAGCGAGGATGCCGCACGCGCCGTCATCGGTGACATCCGTGATGGCCGCTACTCCGACATCCAGCTCGCCGCCTACGTGGCCGCCAGCGCCGACTGCCTGCTCGACACCCACGAGGTGATTGCCATCACGCGCGCGATGGTCGACTCCGGCCGGCGCTTCGACTGGGGCCGTACGCCCGTGATGGACAAGCATTGCGTGGGCGGCGTCCCCGGCAACCGCACCACGCTGATCGTGGTGCCCATCGTGGCGGCCGCAGGTTTGCTGATTCCCAAAACATCCTCTCGGGCCATCACCTCTCCTGCCGGCACCGCAGACACCATGGAAACGCTCGCGCCGGTTGGCCTGTCCTTCGAGCACATGCGCACGGTCGTGGAGCGTGAGGGCGGCTGCATCGTGTGGGGCGGATCGGTGAGTCTCAGCCCCACCGACGACATCGTGATACGCGTGGAGCGTGCACTCGATCTGGACAGCGAGGGGCAGCTGGTGGCCTCCGTGATTTCCAAGAAGGTCGCAGCCGGTGCCACGCATGTGCTGATCGATCTGCCGATCGGACCCACCGCCAAGGTGCGCCACGCCGGCATGGCCGCACGGCTTGCCGCACAACTGGTGGACACAGGCGCGGCTCTGGGCCTCGACGTGCGCGTACAGAAAAGCGACGGCACCCAGCCCGTAGGCCGCGGCATCGGGCCCGCGCTGGAGGCGGTGGACGTGCTCGCGGTGCTGCGCCGCGAGGCACAGGCTCCGCAGGACCTGCGCGAGCGCTCGCTCCGCATCGCCGGTGCATTGCTCGAAATGGGCGGTGTGGCCGTTGCGGGCGACGGCATGGCCAAGGCAGCCGCGCTGCTGGACTCCGGTGCCGCTTGGGAGAAATTCCACGCCATCTGCGAAGCACAGGGTGGCTTGCGTGAGCCGCCGCGCGCCCAACAAACGCATACCGTGCTGGCCGAGCGCGCCGGCGTCGTGGCGCACGTGAACATGCGCAGTCTCGCCAGGGCGGCCAAGCTCGCGGGCGCGCCGGCCGACAAGGCCGCGGGCATCGAGATGCACGTGCGTCTGGGACAGGAACTCGAGCGTGCACAGCCGCTCTTCACCATGCACGCCGACACCACCGGCGAGATGAACTACGCCCTCGAGTTCCTGAAGGCCCACCCCGAGACACTGAGCATCGAGGACCCGGTACGTTGATGCGCATCATCGACCTGCACACGGGCGAGTTGGGCGCGCGGATCGCGGCGGCCGCGCATTGCAGCCTGCTGCCGTTGGAACAGCGCCGCTTTCCGGACGGCGAGCGCTACCTGCGCCTGCGCGAAGACCCGAGGGGCGAGCACGTCTGGATCGTGGCAGACCTGATGCCGCCCGACGAGACACTCATGGGTGTGCTGCTGCTTGCCGCAACCCTGCGCGAGCAAGGCGCGGCACAGGTGGGACTGGTCGCACCCTATCTGCCCTACATGCGGCAAGACATGGCCTTCCATCGGGGCGAATGCATCAGCGCACGGCATATGGCTGCGCTGCTCGGTGCCCGCGTGGATGCGCTCGTCACGGTCGACGCGCACCTGCACCGCATCGGCTCGCTGGACGAGGTATTCGACATCCCCGCACGCAATCTCTCTGCTGCATCGCTGTTGGCAGATGCGGTGGGCGCCGACACCGCACGCCCGCTACTGGTAGGGCCGGATGCCGAAAGCGCGCAGTGGGTATCGGCCGCAGCGAAGCGGATCGGCTGCCCGTGGACGGTGCTCGAAAAAGTGCGTAGCGGCGACCGCTCGGTGCGGGTGAGCGGCACGTTCAGGCCGGAATGGAAGTCACTGGAACCCGTGTTGCTGGACGATGTGCTGTCCACAGGCAGCACGCTGGTGGAGGCCTGCTCGCTGCTGAAAGCGCAGCGGATGCGAGCACCCCGCGTGGCGGTGGTGCACGCGATCTTCGCGGGGGACGCGGAAGAGCGCCTGCGTGCCGCGGGCGTGGCGGGAATACTGAGTTGCGACTCGCTGCCCCACCCGAGCAACCGGGTGGGGCTCGCACCATTGATTGCCACGGCGCTGCGTGAGGGCGTGACGGCTGCGGGCTGAACGAAGCCCGCGAGCTCTCAGCGCGGCAGCGTGCTGCCGCCCATCAGGAACTCGTCGACGGCGCGCGCCGCCTGCCGGCCTTCACGGATGGCCCAGACGACGAGCGACTGACCGCGACGCATATCGCCTGCCGCAAAGACCTTGTCCACATTCGTGCGGTAGGCCGACGCGCCCTCGGTGGGAGCAGCCGCGTTGGCGCGGCCATCGGTCTTCACGCCGAAGGCCTGCAACACGGTCTGCACCGGGCTCACGAAACCCATCGCGAAAAGCACCAGATCAGCAGGCAGCGTCTGCTCCGAGCCGGGCACCTCGGCGAATTTGCCGTCTTTCATTTCGACGTGCACGGTACGGATTCCCGTCACCTTGCCCTTCTCACCGAGGAACTCCTTGGTGGACACGGCGAACACGCGCTCGCAGCCTTCCTGGTGGCTGCTCGAGGTGCGCAGCTTGTAGGGCCAGTAAGGCCAGGTAACGGCCTTGTCCTCGTGCTCGGGCGGCATCGGCATCACCTCGAACTGCGTGACGCTCTGCGCACCGTGACGGTTCGAGGTACCCACACAGTCCGAGCCCGTATCGCCACCGCCGATCACGATGACATGCTTGCCCGTTGCGCTGATCTGGGCGTCGACCGTCTCGCCTGCAACGCGGCGGTTCTGCTGCGCCAGGAACTCCATCGCGAAATGCACGCCGTCGAATTCACGACCGGGCGCCGGCAGATCACGCGGCTGCTCCGCGCCGCCGGTGAGCAGCACAGCGTCGAAATCGGCCAGCAGTGCGTCTGCGGCCACACTCTCGTGCGAGAGGTTCGCCACCTTGCTGCTCTCAGGCATCGCTCCCACCAGCACGCCCGTGCGGAAGACCACGCCCTCGGCCTCCATCTGCGCCACACGGCGGTCGATGTTGTGCTTGTCGAGCTTGAAATCCGGAATGCCGTAGCGCATCAGGCCGCCGATGCGCTCGTTCTTTTCGAAGACCGTGACGTCGTGGCCCACGCGTGCGAGTTGCTGCGCGGCCGCAAGGCCCGCAGGGCCTGAGCCCACCACAGCCACACGCTTGCCCGTCTTGTGCGACGGGGGCTGCGGCACCACCCACCCCTGCTCCCAGGCGTGGTCGATGATCTTGCGCTCGATGGACTTGATGCCCACCGCATCGTTGTTCCAGTTGAGCGTGCAGGCTGCCTCACACGGCGCGGGACAGATGCGCCCGGTCACTTCGGGAAAGTTGTTGGTGCTGTGGAGTACAGCGATCGCGTTGCGGTAGTCGCCGCGGTAGACGAGATCGTTGAAGTCCGGGATCACGTTGTTCACCGGGCACCCGTTGTTGCAGAACGGCGTACCGCAGTCCATGCAGCGTGCGCCCTGCTGTTTCGCCTCGGCGTCGGCCAGCGTGATCACGAACTCGTCGTAGTTGCGCACGCGCTCTGCTACCGGCTCGTAGCTCTCGTTGACGCGTTCGTACTCGAGGAAACCCGTTACCTTGCCCATGTCTGCACACCCTCTCCTGAACCTTCTGTTTCACGGCGACGCAGAGCCGCCGCGGGACTACGCGTTGGCCGCTTTCTTCTGGGCCGAAGCGGCGTTGATCTCGGCGAGCGCTCGCTTGTACTCGTTCGGGAAGACCTTCACGAACATCTCCCGCGACTCGCTCCAGTTGTCGAGAAGCTCACGGGCCCGCAGCGACCCCGTCCAGCGGTGATGCTGCTCGAGCAGCGACCGCAGCAGGTCTTCGTCGCGCTGGCCCTTGTGCCAGATGGCGCGATCGACGAGGGCATCGTGGGCCTGCGCATCGAGCACGGGCTCGAGCGAGACCATCGCGCCGTTGCAGCGGCTCGCAAAGCTGCCGTCCTCGTCGTAGACGTAGGCGATGCCACCCGACATCCCCGCCGCGAAGTTGCGCCCGGTCTTGCCCAGCACCACCACGGTGCCGCCCGTCATGTACTCGCAACCGTGGTCGCCGGTTCCCTCGACCACTGCGGTGGCACCCGAGAGCCGCACGGCGAAACGCTCGCCCGCCACGCCACGGAAGAAGGCCTCACCGCTGGTGGCGCCGTAGAGCACGGTGTTGCCGACGATGATGTTCTCCGTCGAGTCGCCGCGGAACTCGATGCTCGGACGCACGATCACGCGTCCGCCCGAGAGGCCCTTCCCGGTGTAATCGTTGGCATCACCGATCAGGTACATGGTGATGCCGTTGGCAAGGAAGGCGCCGAAGCTCTGACCACCCGTGCCTTCGAGCTGGATGAAGATGCTCTGGTCCGGCAGCCCTTCCGGACGGTGACGCACCAGTTCGCCCGAGAGCATCGCGCCCACGGTCCGGTTGACATTGCGCGTCTCGTGCAGGATCTGCACCCGCTCGCCACGGGCGATGGCCGGTTGGCAGCGCTCGATCAGCAGGCGGTCGAGGGCGCGGTCGAGGCCGTGGTCCTGCACGTCGATCTGGCGGCGCGGCACTTCGGCGGGCACATCGGGGCGGTAGAAGACGCGGCTGAAATCCAGACCGCTTGCCTTCCAGTGTTCGATGCCCTTGCGGGTGTCGAGCAGGTCCGATCGACCGACCAGATCCTCGAAGCGGCGGATGCCGAGTTGCGCCATGATCTGCCGCGCTTCCTCGGCCACGTAGAACAGGAAGTTCACCACGTGCTCGGGCTTGCCCGCGAACTTGGCGCGCAGCACCGGATCCTGCGTGGCCACGCCCACGGGGCAGGTATTCAGGTGGCACTTGCGCATCATGATGCAGCCGGTCGCCACCAGCGG